>JAJQFK010000222.1:8778-11956 GCA_021201175.1 Candidatus Gastranaerophilales bacterium
ATATTATTAAATTTTGTTTTTAAACTGCAATCAATAGTTTTATCGCCTATTTCGATTATTAATCCGCCGATTATTTCAGGATTTATTATATATTCGGGATTGAGTTTTTTATTTATTTTATTCTCTAATTTTTCAATAATACGTGCTTTTTGTCCCATTGTTAACTCTACCGCCGAAATAACATTCACAAGCGCAATATTGTATTCTGAATTATATAAATCCGAATAAGAATTTAAAATTTCGTTTATAGCATTAATTCTTGAATTGTCAATTAACAAATACAAAAAATCAAGAGTTGTTTTTTCAATATGAGGTTCAAAAATTTTTTTTATAATATCTTTTTTGTCGTCATTTTTTATCACAGGACTTTGAATAACTTCCGCAAGTTTACTATTTGAATTTATAGTTTCAACAATGAAAATTAAATCATCGCGAATTTTATTTCCCAATCCCGATTCAATCGCACTTTGAAAAAGTGCATTTGCATATTTATGTGCTATTTTTAAATTTTTTACATTATTAATTTTCATAAATTAATCCTGTCAATTTCAGCTATTGCATCTTCAATATATTTGCCGTGAAGCGAAGAATCAGACTCCAGTGCCTGCTTTGCATTATTTATTGAAGTTTCAACAGATTTTTCCGCTACTAAATTAACCAGTTTTGACTTAAATTTTTTGGTTTCAAGCTCAAAGAGCCTCTTTGCACTATTTGCAATATCCTGCTTTTTATTTTCTGTATCATTACTAATTTTTTCGGATATACTTTTTATGCTTCTCTGCGCGCTGTTTTTAATGCGAACAACTTTATCAGGCAAAACAGACAACGCTGTTTCTATATCCTTTAAATCATTTTCTGCTTGCAGCTTCTCATTTTCCGATTCTTCAACATAATTTTTTATTTCTGCTTGTAAATTTTGAATTTTCTCATTTACATTAAATTTTACGTATAGAAAATCTATTAGTTCCAGAACTATAAGAAAATTTAAAGTATTTGAATGTATTAATATTTTCAGAAAATCTGTCATTTTAACCTTATTCTTCTACTTGCGATACGTCTATAGAATCAACATTGTAATCAGTTCCCATAATCTTTATTGAAACATCACGGGCGACATTAACAATGCTGTTTTTTAATACATCTTTTGCAGCCAGTGCGGAATTTTTCAAATTTTCCTTTTCATTTAAGACATCTGAATACAATTCCTCTTTATAACCGGCAAGAATCTTAGAACTTTCATCTTTAAATTGTTTTGATTTATCAGCTATTTCATTGCGTGCTTCATCTCTGGATTTTTCAAGTTCGCTATCATACTGTACAGTCTTTTCCTGAACGGTTTTTTTAGTGATTTTTGCGCTGATAAAGTTCTGATTTACTAACTCCTGACGCTGCTGCATAATTTTTAAAACAGGCTCATAGAAAATCTTGTTCATAATGACAACGAACACGATAAAACTAATTACTGCTATTAAAAAAGTTGCATCAAATTCCATAATACAATCCTAGATTATACCTATAAGCATAAGAGCCACAACCAGAGCATACAAAGCACAAGCTTCGGCAAGAGCGGCACCGAGTAAGAAAAATCCTACTGCTTTTCCGGCTGCTTCCGGCTGTCTTGCAATGGAATCCATAAGTCCTTTAAGTCCGACACCTATACCAAGACCAGCACCGGCACCTGCCAGACCTATTGCAATTCCAGCACCCAACTGTGCTAAATCCGATATTGTTTTTACTTCTTCCATTATAAATCTCCTTTCAATTAATGTTCATTCGATACTGCTGATGTTATATATGCTATGGTAAGCATCATAAATACAAATGCCTGAATAAAGGCAACAAATATTTCAAACAACATCACCGGAACAGGCGCTGCGATTGCGAAAAGTCCCAATACAACAGAAACCAGTATTTCACCCGCAAGTATATTTGCAAACAAACGCAAAGCAAGACTTAACGGTCTTGTTATCATTTCCAGCAAATCAACAATTGTTGTTATAATTCCTGTAATGCTAAATCCGTGATATATATATCTGAATCCTTTTTCTTTGAATCCCTGAAATAAATAATATAATAATACAATAACCGCCAACGCCGCAGTTAAATTAATATCATTAGTAGGCGAAGCAAGTTCCCCTGTTTTAAGATGTATCAATCTTAGAGGTAATTGTCCCATTAAATTAGCCGTAAGAATAAATAAAAATAAAGAAGCAACTATTGGTACATGCTTATTGCCGTCTTTTACTTCTGAAAGGCTGCCCGTAAAGAATTTTAGTATACTTTCTCCAACAGCCTGAATTCCGGAAGGTACAACCTCCAGCTTTCTTGTCATTACAAATGAAATCAAAATAACAACAGCCATTGCAAACCACATTGTAACTAATGTGTCCCAATGGACATGAAATCCGCCAATATAACCCGACCAGTGTTCACCCATTTGAATTATCCTTATAAAGTCATAAATATATTATCACAATTAAATTAAAATTAAAACATTAATTTATTATTTTTGTATAATCAAGTGCCGCACGCATTTTCCGTTAATAAAAAAATAATGTTACAAATTTATAATAAAAGTCTTTTTTTAAACAATTTTTATATTTACGATACTTTATAGGTATGTAAATTTGTAAGTAGAAAATTGTTTAGGTATGCATATAAACAAAAAAATTAAAAATCTTTTAAATATGGTTTGGGGGCTTTAGTTCGCGATGTCAATGAATATAAGTTCTCAAGTATTATCAAAATTAGGTTCTGCGGAATCAAAAATTCCGTTGGCTGTAAAAGACGTGTTTAATAGTTTAGGCTGTACATATTTTTCTTATGATGCGGGCGGAAAAGTTGAAGGGGCTGACAGATTTATAGATGAATTCGGAACTTGCGGTTTATGGCTGTTTGGTATCCCTGCTTATAAAAAATTAATAGATAAAACTGTTTTTAAAAAGGCCGGAATTTCGCCTGATGTCGATGTTAGGATTCTAAATAACAAAAATTATTATGAAGCTGTAAAAAAACATACGAAAGATAAAAAAATTCTCAAAGAAATTACTACAGCAGGGGAAAATCTTGGAAAAACAAAAGGATTAAATATTGCGAAATTTGCTATGGCATTAGGTTTAACAATGATGTCATTTCTTGCCATGACAAAAGGTAAACAGTTTTTTACAAGAAAAAATAT
>JAJQFK010000176.1 GCA_021201175.1 Candidatus Gastranaerophilales bacterium
TTTTAATAATAGCAAAAAAGAACAGAGATCCTTAATTAAGATTAGTAATTCAAACCAAAATTATACTTATACCTTAATGCCGTTTGAAATTAAGAACATTGTAATAAAAAATAAATATATTGATTTTAATGTATTTTCAAGCTAATATCAAAGAGTAGGCATAATCTTTGGATTAAGATAGTTACAGAAAAATAAAGAAGTTTTTTTCTGCCCTTGGAGGATAAAATAAGATGTCAAAAAGACGTGTAGTTATAACAGGCATGGGATGTGTAACACCATACGGAATAGGTGTAGATTTATTATGGACAAACTTAAAAAACGGTAAAAGCGGGATTAAAGAACATAATCTTGATAAATCAAAACATCTTGTAAAAATAGCAGGACAAGTTCCGACAGATATAGATATTGATTCTTACATAGATTCAAAAGAGGCAAAAAGACTTGATAAAAGTATAATATATGCATTAATAGCATCAGAAGAAGCCCTAAGAGATTCAAAGCTTGATTTGGAAGTTGAGGACAGAACACGAATAGGCACAATAGTTTCTACAGCGGCTGGCGGTCTTGTTGTTGTAACAACAGGGTATAAAGAAATGATGGCACGCGGATTCCATAAATGCTCTCCGTTCACAGTTCCAATGATGATAGCAAATATGGCTTCCGGAAAAGTATCAATAAAATATGGTTTCCATGGACCAAGTAAGGCTGTATTATCGGCATGTGCAACAGGCGCACATTCCGTAGGAGATTCATTCAGAACAATCCAATATGGTGATGCCGATATAATGTTTGCCGGCGGAGCTGAATCAAGTGTATGCGATTTTGGTATCGGCGCCTTTACAAGTGCACGAACACTCTCTAAAAGTAACAGACCTCCGGAAGAAGTATCAAGACCCTATGATAAAGATAGGGACGGTTTCGTTTTAAGTGAAGGCGGTGCAGTATTGGTATTAGAAGAAATGGAGCACGCCATTGCGCGCGGTGCAAGAATTTATGCAGAAATTACAGCATACGGACAAAGTTCTGATGCCTATGATATGGTTGCACCGGATCCAGAAGGACGCGGCGCAGAATTAGCTATAAGAAATTGTTTAAAGGAAGGTAATAAAACACCGGAAGAAATTGATTATATAAATATGCATGGAACAAGCACACACCTTGGTGATTTAGCAGAATCAAAAACTGTTGCAAGAATTTTTGGCGACAGAAGTACAAATAAAAACTTGTGTGTAAGTTCAACAAAATCAATGACAGGACACATGTTAGGCGCCGCAGGAAGCGCAGAAGCTATTGTTGCAATTAAAACAATAACAGATGGTATTGTTCCGCCTACAATTAATATAGTAAATTTAGACCCTGAAGTTGCCGACTTAGATTATGTTGCAAATACCGCCAAAGAAAAAAATGTAAAAACCGCACTTTCTAATTCTTTTGGATTTGGCGGTCATAATGCGGTATTAATGTTTGAAAAAGTATAAATTACAAGTTCGGGTTGTATTTGGGGCTTAAGGAATTTTAAAGCTAATCAGAATTTTCGCTTTTTCTAATTATCTAAAACTATAACAATTTTATATATTATCTTTAATAAACCGGGATTGTTTTTTAATCTCGTAGCTATTTCATTTATAGAATCTTTTTCATTAATTTCAGAATATTTAAAATCAAATAAAACGTTTGGAGTAATATTCAATGCACGACACAAATCATCAAGTGTTTCTGCTGAAACGAAATTGTTACCAAGTTCAATCTGACTAAGGCTTTTTGGAGAAAGATTTATTTTTTCGGCAAGTGCTTCCTGCGTGAGTGCGCGGCTTATTCTTATTTCTCTTATCCTATTTCCTAAATTTTTTTTCGTATTCATAATATTACCTTAATATACTTTGAGTAAGAATAACACACATTGACAACAGGATTATTCCATTATAGAATTGAATTAAAGAATTTAGAATAGGATAATTTAAATGAAAAAAGCTTTTACTCTTTCAGAAGTTTTGATTACCCTTGTTATCATAGGGGTTATTGCGACTTTGACAATTCCTGCTTTAATGTCAAACTCTAGAGAACAAGAGACTCTTGTAAAATTGAAAAAAGTCTATTCTACAATGACAAATGCCGTAAGAATTGCGGAGGTAAAAAAGGGATGTTCAATTGGCTCCTGGTATAATGCAACAAGTAAGAATTCAGCTGAAGAATTTTTTAATAATTATTTAAAACCATATTTACAAGTACTAAAAGTTTGTACTAATTATTCCGATTGCGGATATGAAAAATCATCACCCTGGAGTACACTAGCCGGAACAGATGTAAATTGGCATATAATGGATTCTCCAACAACAAGAAAGTTTTTTTATCTGGCTGATGGTGTTTTTATTGGTGTTCGAACCGGAGATTATGGTGGTGAAAATGGTACGGCACAATATGGTTCAAATATAAAGTTTATAATAGACCTTAATGGACCAAAGGAGCCTAATACTTATGGGCAAGATGTATTTTATATGACAGGAGTAAGTAAAAAAGGACTGGTTCCTTTTTGCTACAAATATACAACAACACAAGTTGACAATGATTGTAAAGAAGGCGGCAATGGTGAGTGCTGTTTACAAAAAATTATAAATGACGGTTGGACTTTTAGTAGCGATTATCCATTGTAAAACTTACAAAATCCCCTTAGTGGAGGGAATAACATTTATGTTTTTCTCATCAAGAGTTACTGCCGTTTTTAAAGCCCGTGCAAAAGATTTAAAAACAGCTTCTATTATATGATGGGTATCACAGCCGTCAAGCATTTTTATATGAATAGTTAACAGTGCAGCCTGTGCCAAACTTGAAAAGAAATGAGGTAATAATACTGTTTCAAAATCCGATGTTTTTTCATCTGAAAGACTAACATCAATTTTAGAAAATACCCTTCCTGAAACATCAACAACACTTAAAATAAGTGCATCGTCCATCGGTAATATTTTTTCTCCGTATCTTACAATACCTTTTTTATCTCCAAGAGCTTCTTTTAGCGCACTTCCAAGTGTCAATGCAGTATCCTCAACAATATGATGATTATCTTTATCCAGAGAATTAACTTCAATATTCAGGTCAAAACCGGCATGATAAGCAAATTGTTCAAGCATATGGTTAAAAAAATTAATTCCGGTTTTTATATTATGCACTCCGGTACCGTCAATATTTAATTCAACCTTAATTTCAGTTTCAGCTGTTTTTCTGATTTTAACACACTGCCTCATTTTTTTGCTCCAATATTTCTAATAAATCATTTACAGAATTAATTATAACATTTGCTCCTTTTTCATGCAGCAATGTTTTCAGTACTTCCGACTTATCCTGCGGAGGAAGTACTCCTATTGCATTATACCCTGCCGCCTTTGCCGCAATTATATCATCTTGTGTATCACCAAAATAGTAATAGTTGTCAGCAATTGTCATATTTTTTATTTGATTTAATCCAAAAGGATTCGGTTTCTCTTGACCTTTTTCTACATCATCGGAAGTTAGTATTAAAGAAAAGAATTTAGTTATTTTAAACTTATTTAATGTAAATAAAGCCTCTTTTGCCGGACGTCCGGTATATATTGCAAGATTATAATTTTTGGAAAGTTTTTCAAATAAATCACTGTTAAACAAAGGTGTTTCATTATTTATCAATCCATTGCCCTCGTTCCAGTATATTTTTTGGAATTCTTCAACTATCCGGTTATAAGGGATTTCAATTCCGCTTTTTTTTAGTAAATATTGTGTTAAATCCCAATCATTATTAAGTCCGCCAAGATTTTTTGCAGATTGAATATCTTCGGGTGCAGCTTCTTTTCCGGAAAACTTTTTAAATGTACGCGCTATTGCAATCCGGTAAGACTGCCCAGCATCAACAAGCACACCATCCATATCAAACACTAAAAACGGTTTTGGCGCTAACACATTTTTAATTTTTTCAACCCCTTTGAATGTCGGAATTGTTACTCTTAAATGATTTTCAAGTTTGGAACCTTTTTTAAAAAGCTTTACGGCTATATTTTCATTTCTCAATTTATTATATATAAATTCGGATTTCTGCTTAAAATCGACAAGCAAAAAATTGGCTTTAGAATCATAGACTACAGCCCCCAATGATTCAAAAAATATTTTTAAATCCTGTCCGGATTTTAAAATATTTTCTCTGATTTTATTAAAATAATCAGCATTTTTAAGCGCACAGATTCCGGCTTTCATTGCAAGCGAATTTACACTAAACGGGCTTACTACCTTTTTTAGATTATTAATATTTTCACTGTTACTGATTATATAGCCAAGGCGCATGCCGGCGAGAGCAAAATCCTTTGAAAAAGATTTCACAATAAAAACATTATCATATCTTTTAACAAAATCCTTATAAGAAACACCTGCATAATTTGCATAAGTTTCATCTATTATTACAACTTTATCCGGTGATTTATCTAAAATATTTTTTAAATCATTTTCCTCTATAATGTTTCCCGTAGGGTTATTCGGAGAGGCAAGATACACAATCTTGACAGAAGAATTATCAAGTTCCCTTATAAAATCTGCAACAGGGAATTTCCATTTTTCTTTAAAGGGAACTCTGATAATATTTCCGCCTTGAATTTGTGCATAAATCACCGGCATTTCAAATGAAATATCAAGCGTAAGCAGTGACTCGCCATTTTCCATATATGTTTGCACAATACTTTGCAATGCTTCATCCGCACCGTTTGTTATCTTAATATTTGATATATCAAATCCGTTGAAATCTGCTAATTGCTGTGATAATTCTCCATAAAAAGGATAAAAACTAACATCAGAAATTTGAGTATTTTTTAAACACTCAAGAACTTCCGGACATGAACCGTAATTATTTTCATTACTATCTATTTTAATATCCCAGAGTCTTTCATATAAAGGAACAAAATACCCTGCCATATTTTGTACTGATTTTTTTGGTTTTAACATAATTCCGCCTATTTTACATAAAAATCCGCGCTAATATGAACATTTATTTTTATTTTTCCGGCTTCAACAGGAGTTGATACTGATGATTGTTCGGCGGCATCCTCTATAGCCCCTAATGATTTAGCAGTATAATAACTTCTGTTAGAAACAACATTATTTGTATTGCACGAAGCGCTCAAACGTTTTATACCGTTTAAAGAAGTACCGGCAGATTGTGCTATAGTGTCAGCTTCCGAGTACAATTGTTTTATTAAATCAGAATACATATCTTTACAAAGATTTTTATGGTTATCAAGAGTATATGTCAGCCCGTCAGCCTTATTCGCCCCGTTTGCAATTGCGGTATCTATGTAATCAGCAATTTTTTTAACATCTTTTGTTTGTACTTTTATTGAATTAATCGCAGTATAATTTTTTATTGTTCGCTTACCGTCTTTTGAATATGCATAATTCGGGCGGACTGAAAAACTGTTTGTACTGATAACATCACTTGAATTACCGGAGATTTGTTTCAAGGCTTCTGCAATTTTATTTGAAATAATGTTATTTTCCGATACAGCTTTCTGTGCATCATCAGCCGTATTTTCAACAGCAAAAGAAACACTTGCCAAATTCGGTTCTACTTCTTTTACAGCAGAATTACTTAAAGATATATATCCTGTTTCCTTTTGACTTGCTGATACTGCCGCAGCGGCATATTGCGCCGGTATCGCGAGAACGCACAGTAAAAGAGTAAAAAGTTTTATTCTTATGTTTTTCATTTTATCTCCTTGATTCTTCCGTATTTTCATTCTGTGTTGAATCTTTATTAATGTTTTCAGTTTCCTTAGGTTCTTTATTCAAAAAAGATAAATCTTTAGGATTTAATTCAAAATCCTTAATAATCGCGCGGTCGACATCGCCGGCTTTAATCATCAAGTCACGGATTTGCTCGGGTGAAAGTCCTTTGTATGAACCGAAACCTATTAATGCTCTCTTGTTATTTAAAGCGTACAAAGACAATGCAATAATAGCCCACAGCATTATTCCCTGATACAAATTCATAAAAACGAGGTAATTTGTTTGTTCAAAACACCAATTCCATAATTTCATGCAAACCCAGCCAGGGGAAACAACAAAACCCGCAATTAAACCAAACACAATAAATACAACTGTTAATATACCCCTAATCCCGTTTATGGTAATTACTCTATAATTTTTATTCATTTATATTGCTGCCTTCTGCCAGTAAATTAAAATCCGATTCTTTTAGTATTATAACACCCAAAGACACTGCTTTGTCAAATTTAGACCCCGGATTTTCTCCGGCAAGGACATAAGATGTTTTTTTGCTGACGCTTGAAGATACTTTGCCCCCGAATTTTTTTATTTTTTCTTCAAAAACACTTCTTTGTGCTGAAAGAGTTCCTGTTATAACAAATGTCTTTCCTGCAAAGACATTTGAAATTTTTTGAAAAGAGCTGCCTTGCGGATTTACCCCGTATTCTTGCAGTTTATCCAGAACTTTTTTATTTTGCGGGTCTAAAAAATAATCAACAATACTTTTTGCGGCTTTTTCTCCGATGCCGTCTATTTCTGTAAAATCCTGAATTTTTGCATTTTTTATATCTTGCAAAGAAGGAAATTCATTTGCTATTAAATCTGCCGTTTCTTTGCCGATTAATTTAATACTTAAAGCAGTGAGAAATTTTGTCATTGAAGGGTTTTTAGAATTTTGGATTGCGCTGTACAGATTATCTGCAGATTTTTCTTTTATTAAATCTAATTTCATAAAATCATCAGTTGTAAGTTTATATAAATCTGCAAAGTCACGAACCAAATCGGCATTATAAAGTTTTTCTACCAGAGAAGCTCCAATTCCGTCAATATCCATAGCCTCTTTAGATGCCCAATATTCAATTTTTCCCTTTATTTGTGCCGGACAGCCCGTAGTATTCGGGCAGTATAAAGCGACTTCGCCTTCCGGTTTAACAAGTTCCCAACCGCAAGAAGGACAATACTTCGGTGTTTCATAAATCCCGCAGTCCTGATTTTCTTTTTTTCTTATTACCTTTGGTATAATTTCAGCGGCTTTTTTTATTAAAACGTCATTACCGGTATTAATTTGCAGACGTTGTATTTCATCAAAATTATGCAAACTTGCACGTTTTACCGTTGAACCCGCTAATTGGACAGGCTCTAAAAGAGCAACCGGAGTAAGCGCACCGGTTTTACCAATACTTAATTCTATCCCGTTTAATTTCGTCCAGACTTCCTCCGGCGGAAATTTAAAAGCCGTAGCCCATTTCGGAGCTCGCGATGTAAATCCCAATTCATTTTGTTTATTCAAATCATTAATTTTTACAACCATTCCGTCTGTTGCATAATTCAGCTTAAAACGCTCATTTTCCCAGTAAGCACATTGATTAATAACTTCATCTATTCCTTTAACAAGCGAATAATTTGGATTAACATTAAAACCGGATTCTTGCAAAAATTTGAGCGATTCTTCATGAGTTTTAAATAAACTTTTATCCTCCGCAATTGCAGTATATGCGAAAAAATGTAAATCCCTTTGTGCCGTAATTTTTGAATCTAATTGTCTTAATGAACCGGCGGCGGCATTTCTCGGATTCGCAAACTCTTTAAGTCCTTTTTCAGAATTTTCTTTATTTAATCTTTCAAACGAGGATACCGGCATGTAGATTTCGCCGCGCACTTCAAGATTAACATTTTTAGATAATTTTTTCGGGATATCCGTGACCGATTTAATATTTTCGGTAATATTCTCACCTATAATTCCGTTCCCGCGGGTAGCTCCGATTTTAAGAACCCCATTTTCATAAGAAAGCGCACAGGATAGCCCGTCAATCTTCAATTCCGTAACCAGTTCCAAATCATACTTATCTGTAGATTCTTTTAAAACACGCTCGTACCACTTCCTTAAATCATCATAATTATTTGAATTATCAAGACTGTATAATCTGTATTTATGTTTATATTCTTTAAATCCGGAAGAAATCCTATCCCCCACTTGCTGAGTGGGACTGTTTTTTGTGACTAATTCAGGATATTCGCTTTCAAGTCTTTTTAATTCGCGAAATAACTCGTCATATTCATAGTCTTTAATTTTGGGGGAATCAAAAACATAATATGCTTCATTATTTTCTCTTATTTGTTCCCTAAGCTGTTCAATACGTTCTTTAACTTGTATATAATCCATATTACCTTCAAATAATTTAATAAAATGATAACGTTATATTATTTCATTTTATAATAAAAAGAGTATGACTATAACTAATTTTATTAAAAAGTTCAGAAAAAGTAACAGAACACTATTTACAACTCCCTCTCACGCACAGGGGGCTTTTATTGCTCCGGAATCACTCAAAATGCTGGGCAGTAAGTTTTTTAAATGTGATTTTTCAGAGATAGAAGGGTTTGATAATCTGTCAGATCCAACCGGAATAATTAAAACATCAGAAGATAATATTGCCTCAATATACGGTGCAAAGGCTTCTTTCTTTCTTACAAACGGCTCTACTTCCGGAATTATCGCCGCAATGTTCGCAGTCTTAAACAAAAACGATAAAGTACTCATTGCAAGAAATTGTCATAAGTCTATATATAATGGTTTAGTGCTGACAGGCGCCGTACCGGTATGGCTCATGCCAAATTATAATAAAGAATGGGGTATCTTTGAAAATATTAATCTTGATTATCTTGAAGAAATATTGTTCAGAAATAAAGATATTAAAGCGTTTATTATGACAAACCCTGCATACGAAGGGTTCATGTCCGATGTATACAGAATATCGACCATTTGTAAAAAATATAATGTAATACTGATTGTCGATGAAGCCCATGGCGCTTTATGGAACTTTAACAAACTTTTGGGAATTCCTTCTTTATATCAGGGCGCTGATATTGTTGTACAATCACTGCATAAAACAGCCGGCGCACTTAATCCGTGTGCACTTCTTCATATCGGATTAGAATCTAATATAAATAAAAAACGGGTTCAAAATGCTTTAAATCTTATTAATACAACATCTCCATCTTACCCTATGCTTGTAAATATAGAAAATACCGTCAATTTTCTTAATTCCAAAAAAGGAAAATCAAAACTTATTGACCTGACAAAAAACATAAACCGTTTAATCAGAACTCTTAAAGATATTCCCAATCTTGAAGTTTATTCTTATAATAACGATATTACAAAAATCCTTATTAAAGTAACCAATATGTCAGGTTTTGAATTATCTGATATTTTATTTAATAATTATGCAATAGAAGATGAACTTGCTAATGATAAATCAGTTTTGTTTTTAACCGGATTAGGAACAACAAAACAAAAGTTGAATAAATTGGAAAAAGCGCTTATCAATATTTGCGAAAATAATATTAAAATATCGGAAGAACAAAACGCAAAGCCTGTTTTTTCTCCGATAGAACCAAGAGTTAGGTATACACCTTCTCTTGTTTGGGGTAAACCTTCTAAAGATGTCGAATTAAAATATTCGCTTTCGCGTGTTTGTATGGAACTTATAGCCGATTATCCTCCGGGAATCCCCGTTTTAATTCCGGGTGAAGTTATAAAAAAAGAACATATTCAATATTTAAACAACAGACAGAAAATAAAAGTTCTTTTATAACTGATTTCACATGTTCAATCTGGTGTCGAGCGCATTTTTCAATGACCTTATTTGATTTGCTTTGCGCTCAAACAACAACATCATTGCTGTCCGCCAGTGGGCGGACGTGGCAATCTCTTACTATATTTTGTCTGGTTTGCCGCGCTCTCTTGAAATCCCTTTGCGCTCACAGAGTAGCGCCTCCGGAGCTTTGCTCCTGCCGGCTTCTTCTGTTCGCTTACCGGGTTTTACCCGTCCGGGATTTCGCTAACGTTCGCAAAGACGATTTCAGCCGTTTGGAATTTCGCGACACGGAACGCAAGCGAAATTTTTTCGGACAATTTTACAACTAAGTAGCAAAAAATTATTTTACGGATGTTTATATTGTTGTAGTTATTAAGACAGGGAAAAACATGAAAATATCTCCGATAAATGAAACATTACATTCCAAATATAATAAAGCAGCAGCAGGATTTAACGGATTATGGGGCAGAACTAAAACCGCAACGGATATTGATGAAGGGCTTGGCGGAACAAGGGTAAGACAAATATCATACTATTATCCGTACTATGATGAATCGGAAGAAAATATAGAAAAAGTTGTAGAAAACAACAGTTATGCCAAAATCGAACCAATTGGGAAAAGTGCAAGATATGTAACAAAAGAATGCAGGATTTGCAGAAAATTGCCGATTCCTGAAGAAGTCTATAATATTTATAAAAATTACAAATCAACAGATGAAATGCCTAAGGTATTTAATGAAATAAATAACGAAATCAAAGATTTATTTATAAATAATGAACCAGGAGAACAAAAATCCGCATTAAACTTTGAAGTTGCAAAACGCATAATTACTGACGCCGAGTATTAATCCTCAAAAATAAATAACTTATATAAATCAATATTTAATGCATTTGATATTTTTGTAATAGTCTGTAATGACGGAGATTGTTCACCTCTTTCGACTATTCCCATTGTAGAACGAGCAAGTCCTGACATATCCGCAAGCCCTTCTTGAGATATATTTCTCTTTACGCGCTCTACACGAATATTCATGCCTACTTTTTTATCTATTTCGTCCACTTTTATAATCATAATGTCTATTATTATAAATAATTGACACACAATAATACACGTGTTATTATGTGCATGTTACACATTATAATGGTTGAATTTATGAAAAAATATTACGGCTTTACTTTATCTGAAGTCTTAATAACGCTGATTATAATCGGGATAGTTGCGGCAATTACTGTTCCTATGATTTATGCAAACTACCAGAAAGAAGCGCTAAGGTCAGCTTTTATGAGAACTTACAGCGATTTAAACAATTTTGCGAAAAAATATTACTCTGACAATTCAATTAGTTTCAGCGAATACACCTCCCAAAACAAAAATAAGTACTCCCTTGTACTAAACAATATGATGTCATATTTTAATCAAGGCGGCAGTGCATCAAATATGATATACAATACAAATGAAGAAGATTATGATTTAGATTACAGATTGAAACTGTTATCAGGAAAAGAACTGGGGAAAGCTGTTACTACAAGCAACACTATTTGTGACAATTCCGAACAAAGAGCCGATTTATCCGGAAGATTATTTAGATTAAATGATTTTCCCGCCGCCAATATTAATGGACCAATAATCTGTGTTGACACTAATGGATTAAAAGGTCCTAATAAATACGGTTATGATTACTTTGTGTTCATTTTTACTGTTGATAACAGAGTTATCCCTATGGGAATGTATCATGAAAAGAACACAACATCTACTAATTATGGTGGAAATATGTTTTATTCCGGTTCTGATTATTGCAGAAAAACAGGAACTACTTCAATTTCAAATGCGGCATGTGCATATTATGCGCTAAATAATAAAAGTCCTGATGATGAATCAAAATCCTATTGGAAAGATTTTATATAAAAATTTAAATAAACAATATACAAAGACTCCCGCCTTGTTTTAAAATTATTCTTTTTTGCTGCTTATTATAATATTTTCGGTGCAAAATATTGCACGCTTGCCATTCTGTCGATTTTTCCACTCGGTCGGGTAACCGTGTCATTGCAAAGACATTTACATGTGTTAGGTATAAATATTCCACGTGCCTATAACGTAGTGAATAATCAATGTTCGCGAAACAACAGCAAAGCGGGTGTTGTCTGAACGTAAGTGAGTTCACCCGCTCTGGTTGAGCGTTACAATTGATTAATG
>JAJQFK010000125.1 GCA_021201175.1 Candidatus Gastranaerophilales bacterium
TCTTGCCGGAGCAGGGGCTGATTTTGCAAAAACATCTACAGGATTTGTCAAAAAGGCTATAGGCCCACATGTTTAAGATATAGTGCTAATGAAAAAAGCACTTGAAAATACTAATGTTAAAATTAAAGCGTCCGGCGGCATTAAAGACAGAAACAAAGCTATCGAATTGATAAAAGCAGGCGCCTCCCGGCTTGGAACAAGTTCCTCCGTTTTATTGCAAAAATTCCCTTAATCCCATTACATCAATTGCAGAAATTTCACGTGCTTTTGCATCGCCTTTAGGAACTTTTGCTTTAAGCGCATTTTCAATCATATCAAAATGCTTATTAATTCGTTCATTTTTAAAATTTCTTTTTATCGAAAAATAAACAATTCCGGCACCTATAGCAAGACAAGAAGCCTGCGAAACAATTTTTTTAGTTTTGCTTTCCCATATATCTTCTTTAGTTAATGGTTTATTCTCACTCAAATCTTTTTGGTTTTGAGTTTTACCCAAAGACAATGAATAATTATTACTTTTATTTAAAGAAATTTGCATGTTATACCTATAAGTTTTGTCTGAAGACTTCAACACCTGAATTTTCAATATCCGGAGTATCTATTTCAAACAAATGAACTCTCCCAGGACCCAAATCAACATTTAAACAACCGTCAGCAGCCTGTAAAGTTGAATTTTCACCATAAGACTTAAATAAATTATTTAACTTTTGCGACTCCTTCATGCCGGGGATTTCTATTCTTCCGCCTTGTCTTGTATTTACGTTTTTATTTGCGACAACAAGTAATGTCTTGCCGTTTAAATGACGTGCGTATGCTATGATTTGGTCATCATCATTTTTCTCTGTTTTTAAAGGAATAAAAGAACCTTTTGTTAATATATCATGATATTGCGGCATGTTCCTTACATCTAAAGTATTTTTCATAAAATCACCGCATTCAGGATATTTACCGATTAAAGGTCTTGAGAAATTAAATATATCCGGTTTCCCTTTATGAACTGTGCATTCATTGCAATCGGTATCTGTTTGTTCATCTGTTTTACCTTGGAAATCATATATATAATCATCTCCGGATTGATATCCGTCAAAATAATACGGATTCAACATCGGAAGTGTTGCCTGTATGCCGGAAACAAGGTTAGTATATGTAACCCCGCCATGGTTCATTATTGAAACATCATCATGAGTACCGAAAGAACCTATCAAAGATTTTCCGGGTTCTAATTCCTGCGACATCTGTAAATTTTCTTTAACGTAATTTGTTAAATCAGAAGCTTTTGTCCACTCATGGAATATATGATATTGTCCGTAATAGCTGTCAAAACCGGCTCTTAATGCATCTTGAGGTCTATCATAATTCATATTTAATTGCGGTGACGCATCTTCATAAGTATAGCTTTCGGCAAGCCATGCAAATTCAGGATCTTTTTGTCTGGAATAATTAATTAAAATATCCCAGAACTCTGTGGGTTTTGTTCTTGAAACATCGGCTCTGATACCGTCCACACCCAAATCAATACACATATCCACAAAGTCTTCATGCATTTTGATTAAATCCGGATTTAATTCACGTTTTGTTTCATCTTTCCAGGGATTAAACATTCTGATATCATCCCAACCACCCGGAGTTTTTGGAGTTCCGTCTTTTTCAAATGCCATTAATTCCGGTCTTTCCTTAAACAAATCGTAAGAAGCACAGCTTGGCAAGTCAATCATTACACTCATACCGCGCTTATGGCATTCGTTAATAAAATTTTTAAATTCTTCTTTTACATCTCTTGGATCGTTAGGGTCATCTAAAGCCGGATCAATTTTTAAGAAATCAGCCGGAGCATATACGGAACCTGCTGTTCCCATTGCATTTTGTTTGCCCGGAGGATTTACAGGGAGAACATGCAAAGCGTTAATACCGAGATTTTTAAATTCATCTAATCTCTTTACCGCATTATTAAAGTTTCCTTTTATATCATTTCCTCTTATAAGTTGATCGCCTTCTTTATCTTCAGCCCCGAGATTACGCATAATGACACCCATAAGTTTTATATCATTATTTTGGAATTTTGTTCTCAAATCATTTTTATAGTCTAAAGGAGCTGTATCGTTTAAAACAACAGGTTTAACCTGCGGTGCCGCGATTAACCCCTGATTTTGCATGAATTTCTCAAGAATATTACTTCCTTTGGGTTCAATAGTTCTGTTTTGTGAAGGTATCGGGTTTTGAACAAAGGTATTTGGAGTTTGCACTTTGTTTATCAAACTTCCTTGCTGTAAATTCATAATTTTTTCAATGTAATTAGCCATTTACTTTGTTTTCTTCCTCCGCCATTTTTTCCGATTTGTTTTTGCGTCCGAAAGTAAGTCCTATTAATAATGTTGCCGCTGTTAATGCAGCCATTGCGCCGCCCCATATCATCAGCCATTTTCTTGAATTGTATTTTGTCTTAGAAACATCTTGAATCAATGAAGCAAATGGTTTACCTACGAGATTATTTCTTTCTACCGCATTCAAACCGGAAGTCTTTTTACCGCCATCAACTACTCTTGCACTCAATTGAGGTGTAATGCTATTTTCCCAGTTTGCAATTTTAGCCATAAATTCATCTTTATATCTATTTAAACCTTCAACAAGTTTTTCAGACCCCGGTTTACCGTTTAATGCCTCACCTATAGTACTGTCTAAATTCTTATCAAACAATACTTCCATAACTGTTTTATATTGGGTATCCGTTAAACCTTGAAGCTTTTCAATATAGTCGGTTGTTGTTGCGGATAACATTATTTCCTTGCATTTACCGGCTAAAGATTTAGCAGTTGTCTGAATATTTTCCTCTGCCGCATTATTTTTTACAAGCAACTCTGCAATTTGTGATTCTAATTGCCCCGTACTGTCTTTTTTAAACACATCAAGTGTCTGCAAAATTCTGTAGAACGAGGATTGTGCGCCGGAAGCTCTTTCTTTTGCATGGACATTTATTAAATCTTCAAGAGTACCGTTTTTAGCAGCCGATGAAATACTTTCAGCAGTTTTTTTGAATCCGTCCGAATTTAATAATTTTTCTCCTGCACCGCAAACAAATGTTGATTCATTTTTCACGGTTTTTAAGAATTGAGTTCCGGTTTTAGATTCATAATCATTAATGAGATTCGTTAAATCTCCGACAGTTGCTTTAAATTTGTCATCATTTTGTGCCAGCTGTTTTAATTTGTTAACAAGAAGATTATTATTGCCATCAGCAAGAGATTTTAACTCGCCGTTTTTCAAATCCAAAGAATTAACAATTGTATTACCGACTCTGTTCCATTGATTTGCAATGTAACTTCCGGAGTTATCGCCAACTCTTGCTCTTACAAAATTATCAATTCTGTTTTTGCCGGAAGAAAATTTTGCTACATCATTGTACAATAGCATAATTCTTTCTTTATAATCTCCGACTTTAGGAATTTCCATCTGTTTCTTAGCGTTATCAAGCGTAGTATAAACGGTATTAAACAATTTTTGCTGTTCGCGTCTTTTACCGCCTGTTGCACTCGCTATCATATTAGAAATCTTATCTAAAGAACCTTCTTTTAATAATGTTTTAAATTCTTCATTTTGCGGATTTGTAAGAGTATCTATAACTGTTTCCGGAACTACAGAGGATAAATTATTTCTAATAAAGTCAACATTAAGTTCTACATTATTTTTCCCTAAATTCGATAATTCCTGTTCAATCGTATTTTTAAATGAAGCGGAATTTACCTTGCCGCTGATTTTTTCGGCGATTTTTCCTATAGTTTTAGTATCAAGAAGTTCATTTTCGTTATTAGTTAAAAAGTCACTAAAAGCTTTTTGTGTTTTGGAATTTTTCAAATAATTCAATTCTGATTTAACGAATCCTTCTGAACCTTTATTCAAAGCTTTTTCGGTAGATTTCAAATCCAAAACTTCATATAATTTATTAAGCGGTTTTTCAATTAAATTACAGGTCAATGCACTCATAATCGGCGTTGCAAATCCTGCGGTCATCATCCATAAAGTATTTCCTTGTACCGCGGTCTTTTTCATTCTTTGTTTTATAAAGTTGTTTCTGTCTGCAATATCTTTACTTACCCCTAATTTATCACCTGTTTTGTTAAGTGTTTCTTGATCATACAAATCTGTCAAATCATATTGAGGGTCTAAAAATACATTCTTTTTTCTGCCCTGACTGTCGATATATTTTTGATGAATATCAACACCTGTTCTGGCTTTTAAAGGCGCCTGAATAGCAAGTTTTGGCCATAAAGCCATAGAACCGAAGAAAGTTCCGAATCCTACAAATTCCATTGTTTTACTAAGTTTTAAAGGATTCTTTACAAACAAATATCCGGCAAGTGCCAGTGAGCCGAGTTTCATTGCCAAATCATTAATTCGTCCTAATTCATGGTCGTTCGATTTGCCTCTTGCAGCTCTGCCTATATTAACAACATCTTGTTTTAAATCCTTTGCATATTCAACAGGAGAACCTATGATTCTTGACGGAAGCAGTTTCCCTTTATACTCCATAGGTTTTATTTTATCTTTAGTTTCATAACGATTAAAAGGCGTACTGTCATTTACAGCCGGCTTGTCCAATGTTTGATTTTTAACTATTGAATTTAAAACATTTGCCATATTAACATATTACCTTTTCTTTTGTTTCGTCTATTAACGAAGATGCACCGTTTACTTTTGACCCCTTATATTTATTAAAGTCAAAAAGAGTTGAAAAATTGCCTAATAAAGTAACTCCCACAGCAGCTGCAAGAAGTGCTCTGCCCGCATATTTAGCCGGTTTTGAGCCATTATTAACAAATTCTTTCGTACTATCTATGAATTTTTTTCCGAAATCTTTTGCAAACCAATTGTATCCTTTTATTTTTTGACCCTGTTCTTTTGCTGCACTTGCAATTTGTCTATGGTTCATGAAGTTTCTTACTCTTTTTGCCGGATTAAGTTCAAGGTTTTCCCAGGGCTTTTGCATTGCAATACCTACCCCTGTAGCAGCCCATAAGTATGAAGCCACTGTTGAGAATAATTTTGTCTTAATTAATTTTTCTTTAACTTCTGCTTTGTTATTTTTAAAATATTCCTTTTGTTCGGGGCTTATATCTTTACTGTCGTTAATCAAATCCCAACGCGGGAAATCAACGCTTTCAAATATTTTATGATATTCTTTTGCAACCAGATTATCTTTATTCCGTTCTTCCGGAAGTTCATTAACTGTTTTTACATACGGAGTATTATCTATACCATATTTAAGATTTACGGGGGTTTCAACCAATTTTTTTGAGAATGTCTTAAAAAGACCGTAAAATAAAACTCCTATCCCCATTTTTTTTCCGACTTTAGAGGCACTTACAGCCGCAGGAGTATCAAAAAATTTGCTTGCGAGGTTAAATACTCCGATGAGTGTAGCACTCCCCATTAAATACGGAACTGTTCCCATTGTAAGAAACTCATAGAAATTAGCATTTTTACTGCCTTCAAATCCTTTTTTCGGATAAGTTGTAAACGCATTTTTAAGCTTATCCGTCTGGATTTTTAGACCTAAAGCTACCGGATGCTTTTTCTTTTCCGTATATAAAATTTTATTATTTTTATCATGCTCTGACTCTATTTCTTCTGTTTTTTTGTTATTGTTACCAAAAGAAACAGAATTGTAGTTACTCTTAGCTATTTGATTTTGAATCCCTATTGAATTGACCATTGTTCCTCACAAACACATACCTGTCATTATAAAGCACCTGAAAATATTTTATTGCTACATGCCCGAAATAAAAAGTAAAATTTTTACATAATTTAATATAAAAAGCGGGGCTGAATTTGGGAAGTTGTTTATTAGCAATTTTGGTGAATATATTGCCCCCTTGCAACTACTCGTCATTGTTGGACAAGTATGCAGAACTGATAAGTTGAGTATAAATATTCTACGTGCCTATAACGTAGTGAATAATCAATGTTAGCGAAACAACAGCAAAACGAGTGTCTTTGATTTCGCTTACGGCACAGCTCTCTTGAATTTTCCTCCATTTCGGGCAAGTTGTTCGTTTTGCTGTCGCAGTCACTCACATTGCCCTCATTTATTCGAGTTTCGGACTTTGTCCTCACTCTACGGAAAATCCGCTCTCTTGAATTTCGTACTCTCAGACTATCGCCTTCGGAGATTTGCTCCGGTCGGATTTTTATGTTAAATAAATATTTCATGGCAGACTCTAAAAAACGGAGAAGTACAGAATAACATAAAGCCGGTTAATTATGGAAGAAATAAAACTAAAAACACAAGACGGAATTACAATAGCGATAAATCAATATAAATCCGGATTTAATTCTGTTATAATAATCGCCCCGGGGTGGTTTATGACTAAAGACAGCAAAGTTTTTAAAGAAATAAGCGAGATTTTTGCCCAAAATTTTGATGTAATAACAATGGATTTTAGAGGGCATGGCAGGAGCAGCGGCGTTTATACTTTTACTCAAAAAGAAACATTTGACATACAAATCGTAATAGATTATGCAAAAGCTCAATATAAAAAGATATATCTTGCCGGATTCTCACTTGGGGCGGCAATTATACTGAATGCTGCTGCAAATAACGAAAATAAAACAGAAAAAATAATAGCAGTAAGTGCTCCAACTTGTTTTAATAAAATAGAAAATAAATTTTGGAAAAAAGAGGCATGGCTTCCGACCCTAAAAAAATTTGAACCTCAAAGGTGGTTATCTATTCGCCCGTCATTGCCGTTTTCAGCCAAAACAAAAACTATAGATATAATTGACTCAATACATGTTCCTACACTGTTTATAGCCGGTTCAAAAGACCCGATTGTATATCCGTGGCATACAGAAGCGCTTTTTAATAAAGCAGCCTGTACAAAAGAATATAAGGTTTTTGAAAATTGCGCTCACGCAGAAGATATTTTTTTACAAAATAAAACCGAATTTATTCAAACTTGTTTAAACTGGTTTCTGGTATAATTTTGAAACATAACATAGTTTATCAGGAGTCACAAAAATAATTAATTTTTCATTAACATTTTAAAAAAAACAAAAATTTAATTGTATAAATAAGTAGTAAAGGTTAGAAAAAAGGAGGAAAAAATATGACAATAAGACCATTAGGCGACAAAATTGTTATTAAAGTTATTGAAGATGCAGAACAAACTTCGGGCGGAATTTTCATACCTGACAGTGCAAAAGAAAAATCACAAAAAGGTGAAGTAATAGCAGTCGGAACTGGTAAAATAAATGAAAAGGGCGAAAGAGAACCTATGGACGTTAAAACAGGCGAGGTTGTTCTGTTTGCGAAATATGCCGGAACTGATGTTAAAGTTGCGGATGAAACATTAAAAATAATGTCTGTATCAGATGTTTTAGGCGTAATTGAATAATAAGTTTTTTAGGGAGATAAAAAAATGGCTAAAAAAATAATTTTTAATGAAGATGCTCGTAAAGGGCTTTTAAAAGGTATTGACGCTGTTGCAGATGCCGTAAAAGTTACACTTGGACCAAAAGGACGTAATGTTATATTAGAAAAGAAATTTGGCTCACCTCAAATTGTTAACGACGGTGTAACAATTGCAAAAGAAATAGAACTTGAAGATCCTCTTGAAAATTCAGGTGCTCAGTTATTAAAAGAAGTTTCTTCAAAGACAAATGATGTAGCAGGAGATGGAACAACAACAGCTTCTGTTCTGGCACAGGCAATTGTAAAAGAAGGAGTAAGAAACCTTACGGCAGGTGCAAACCCGATGTGCATGAAAAGAGGTATGGATAAAGCCGTAGATATCGCACTTGAAACAATTAAAAAAATGTCACAACCTGTTGATTCACAAGAAAAACTGGCACAGGTTGCAGCAATTTCCGCCGGCAATAATGAAGAAATTGGTAAACTTGTTGCGCAAGCAATGGAAAAAGTTGGTCATGACGGTGTTATAACTGTTGAAGAATCAAAATCAACGGGAACAAATCTTAAAGTTGTTGAAGGTATGCAATTTGATAAAGGTTACATTTCTCCGTATTTTGTTACCGACGCAGAAAGAATGGAAGCTGTTCTTGAAGACGCTTATGTACTTTGCGTTAACAAAAAAATCAACTTAATTGCAGATTTAGTACCGGTTCTTGAACAAGTTGCAAGAGATGGTCGTTCTTTATTAATTATTGCGGAAGATGTTGAAGGCGAAGCACTGGCAACGCTGGTTGTTAATACAATGAGAAAAGTTTTAAGAGCTGTTGCTGTTAAAGCTCCGGGATTCGGCGACAGAAGAAAAGCAATGTTGGAAGATATTGCTATTTTAACCGGCGGTCAATTATTCACTGAAGAACTTGGCATAAAGCTTGAAAATGTTACAGTTCAAATGTTAGGACAAGCAAAACGCGTTACTGTAACAAAAGATGATACAACAATTGTTGTAAACGATGATACAAAACAAGCAATTTCTGAAAGAGTAAAACTTATAAAAAGACAAATTGAAATGTCAGATTCAGAATATGACAAAGAAAAACTTCAAGAAAGATTGGCAAAACTTTCCGGCGGTGTTGCAGTTATTGAAGTAGGCGCAGCTTCAGAAGTTGAACTTAAAGAAAGAAAACTTAGAATTGAAGATGCACTTAACGCTACAAGAGCAGCAAAAGAAGAAGGTATTGTACCCGGAGGCGGTGTTGCTTTAATCAGAGTTATGCAAGACCTTGAAAAATCTATTAATATAGTAAATTACACAACAGAAGATGAAAAAGTAGGATTTAGAATTTTACTTGACTCTTTATATGTACCGTTGAAACAAATAGCTGATAATGCAGGTGTAAAAGGTGAAGTTGTAGTTGAAACAGTTAAAAAACTTCCTGTAAACGAAGGCTATGATGCAATGACAAATAAATATACCGATATGATTAAATCAGGTATAGTTGACCCTGCAAAAGTTACAAGAAGTGCACTTCAAAACGCAGTTTCTGTAGCAAGCATGCTGTTGACAACAGAATCAGCAGTAGTTGATATACCTGCAAAAGCAGCAGCACCTGCAATGCCTGATATGGGCGGTATGGGAGGAATGGGCGGTATGATGTAAATATCATCTACCCTACCTTATAAAACATATTAAGCGGTCTGTATAATAAAATACAGACCGCTTTTAATATATTAAATGGGTTAATATACAGTTTATTTCTGTATTGTAACAAATTTGATTGCATTAGGTTTAATAAATACGTATAATGGAAATATAATAATAACAGGAGTTTTTAATTATGATATTAAGAAAAACGCAAAAACCCTCATCTTGCCGCGGGGGGGGGAGTTTAGGAACACAAAATACACCCGTAAACAATAGTTTAAAGAAATTAAAACGCTTTTCTTTCGGGTTTACATTAGCAGAAGTTCTCTTAACAATGACGATTATAGGTATAATTGCGGCTATGACGATTCCTGTTTTAATGACTTCTGTCAGCAAAGCAGAAACAGAAACAAGATTAAAAAAAGCTTATTCAACTTTAGTGAATGCTGTGAAACTTGCCGAAGCAAATTTACGTCGTTCTTCAACATCTTGGGATTATTCTCTTTCACCGTATAACTTTTATAATAAATATTTTAAAAATTATATGGTTATTAATGATGATAGTGATTGCAAAAGCGGCAGCAGTGATTGTACATTCTATCTTGCCGATGGTATGCAATACACACTTCATCAAGAACGGAAAAATTATATTATGCGGGTTATGATAGATATAAACGGGGATCAAGATCCGAATGAAGATGGTATTGACCGGTTTTACTTTATTCTTGTTGCGGGAAAATATATGAAATTTGATGAAGATGATTACTATTCGTTGACTAAAGCTATAGATAGTTATTGGAGATATTATAGTGATGTTACTTCTGTATCAGAGAGCCGTCTCCTTGATGATTGTGAAAGTAATGCTATGACATGTTCAGGTTTATTAATGTATACTAACTGGGAAATACCTGATGATTATCCATACGATATATAGTTTGAAAGAATAAATTAAAATATAACATATAAAAAAGACTGCATAATTCATTAAAAAAAAGTGAAAAGAAATATTCTAAACTTCTTTTCACTTTTTTATATTTTATAAATAAAATTATTTAACCATTTGGCTCATAACTTCTTCAGCGAAGTTGTCCTGTCTTTTTTCAAGTCCTTCACCAAGAGTCCAACGGATAAAAGATTTTATTTCCAATTTTCCGTTTAGAAGTTGTTCAACAGTCTGGTCGGGATTTTTAACAAACGGCTGTTCAAGCAGGCATTTTTGAGCCATAAGTTTATTAACACGTCCTTCAACTATTTTTGCTCTTATATTTTCAGGTTTTTTAGCCAAATCTTCTTTACCCATTTCAATTCTGGTTTCTTCTTCTATAACTTCTTGCGGAATTTGTGCTCTGGAAACAAATTCAGGAGCAGAAGAAGCGATATGAAGTGCAACATCTTTTAACAATGTTTCATCCTGATTAGAAGCCGAAATCAAAACACCGATTTTACCGTTGTGAACATAAGTAGCCAAATCACCTTCAAGTATTTCAAATCTTCTTATGCTGATTTTTTCGCCTATTGTTGCGATTTTATCTTTAACTGCATTTTCGATTGTCATATTGCAAACAGGGCATACAGAAGCATTTAAAGCCTCCATATTTTGAGGTTTTACGGTCGCAATATGTTTTGCAAGCCCGTTAACAAAGGTTTTGAAATCCTCATTTTTGGCAACAAAATCAGTTTCACAGTTGACTTCAACTATTGCACCGGTACCATTTTCAATACAAGTAGCAACTAAACCTTCTGCGGCGATACGATTTTGTTTTTTCTCGGCGGAAGCAATACCTTTTTGTCTTAAAAATTCCATTGCTTTTTCTATATTGCCATCGCATTGTTCAAGAGCTTTTTTAGAGTCCATAAAACCGGCACCGGTTTTTTCTCTAAGTTCTTTAACCATTACAGCTGTTACTGTCATAATAATATCCTTTCAATTTATCCTTCAACAGAAACTGTTTCTTCTGTATCTGTTTGAGTTGTTTCAGTGTTTACTTCTTCTGTGACGCCGGCATCTTCCGCTTTAACAGATTCTATTTTCTGTACACGATTTGCTTTATTCTCTCTTAATTGTTTACCCTCAAGAACAGCGTCTGCGAGTTTTGAACAAATCAATTTTATAGCTCTTATTGCGTCATCATTTCCGGGAATAATATAGTCAATACCATCGGGGTCAGCATTTGTATCTGCTAAACAGATAACGGGAATATTTAATTTATTAGCTTCCGCAATAGCAATTGCTTCTTTTTTCTGGTCAATAACAATAAGCAAATCAGGCATACCTCTCATCTCTTTGATACCGCCTAATGTTTTTGTTAATTTAGAAGTTTTCTCATCATCTGGGCAATTTCTTTCTTAGGTAACTTTTCTAATTGCCCTGAGTTTGAAAATTCTTCAATTTCTCTCAATTTGTTAACTCTTCCTCTGATTGTTTCAAAGTTAGTCAACATACCGCCGAGCCATCTTCTGTTAACATAATAAGCGCCTGATCTTAAAGCTTCTTCTGCAACAACATCAACTGCCTGTTTTTTAGTACCTACGAAAACTACATTTTTACCTTTTGCGGCATAATCTCTAACAATTTCGTAAGCAGAATCTAACTTTTCGGAAGTTTTTCTTAAATCTAATACATAAATACCATTTCTTGCCCCGTAAATATAGGGTTTCATTTTAGGGTTCCATCTTT
>JAJQFK010000021.1 GCA_021201175.1 Candidatus Gastranaerophilales bacterium
ACAAGCTCACAAGCTTCACCTTTGGTTCAGCTGTTCGTTTTGTAAAAAATTTCGCGATAAGGAACTTGAGCGAAATTTTCTCGGACAATATTAAATGAAAAATTAATCTATTTAACAGATTGATAAAAAACATAAAATGATGTTAAATAATATAAGTTAGTAAAATGTTTATAGTTATAAGTAAAGACAATAAAGTTTATGGATATTACAAGAGAACAGGTAAATAAAATTTTTGAACTTGCATCGATGGATGACAAAATATCAAGTAATGAAATTAATTTAAGTGATATATCAGAAGCACTAATAGAAATAGAAAGAAAGATACATTCTTTTTCACCGGAGTTGAGAATTAATTCTTTAGAAACAAAAAAGATTCTTATTGCTGATGATTTGGAATTATCTATATATCAGCTAACTACACTTCTAAAAAGAATAGGAGTAACACCGAGTGTTGCAAGGCATAAAGAAGAAGCAATTTCTGAACTTCAAAAAGTTCAGTTTGATTGCGTTATCATAGATTTATTTATACCGGATAGTTCTGATGGTCTTGATTTAATCCAAGCTGCCGTAAAAAGGCGCAATGAAACGGGTGTTAATAATAAGATTGTTGTAATATCCGGAACAGATGATGACTCTTTAGTTGATATATGCTATCAAATGGGCGTCGATTTTTATATAAGAAAAGATAAAGATTGGCATACAAAGTTATTAAAATATCTGGGTTCTTCATTTCAAACGGACAAAAATGCCGCATATACAAGATATATAATAAATAACAGTATTGTATCTTATACTCCGAAGAATTTTAACGATACAAAGTATTTTGATGCAATAATAAAGAATATAAATTCTTCAATGTTTACAGGCATAAAGAATGTTTTGTTCGATTTAAAAGAAATTACACATTTTGATTTGGACAATGCATATATTTTTGCGGATATATATAAGATATGTGCAGAAAACGGCGGTAAATTTGTTATTGCGAATGCCTCTGTCAATATAAAAGAAGCTTTGGCTTTTGCTTATTTGGAAGATGTTATTCCCTGCACAACATCAGTAGAAGAAGCGGTAACTTTAATACAAAGTTAAATTGCCGCTCAAAAATGGAGTAATATCTGATTATAATTCTTCAATCATATTAACTCTGGCAGTATGCCTTTGTGCTTCAAATTCAGTATTCAACCAAATATCGCAAATATCTTGAGCTAAATATCCGCCTACTATTCTTTGACCCAAACATAAAATATTTGAATTATTATGAAGTCTTGAAAATCTTGCCGATGTTGTATCAGAACAGACAACAGCCCTAATACCTTTGATTTTGTTTGCACAAATGGACATGCCGACTCCGCTGCCGCATATTAAAATACCTTTGTTATATATTTTTTCAGCCACCTTTTTTGCAACTGATTTAGCTATTAACGGATAATCACAGGGTTCTTTAGAATTTATGCCTTCATCAAATATTTTAAATCCTTTTGATAATAAATATTCTTTTAAGTTCTCTTTAAGTTCAAATCCTGCGTGGTCAGAACCCATAATAATAAAATCTTTTTCTTGCATAAAACCCTCTTTATCCGGATTTTAACATTAAATAAAAAAATTAACAAATGTTACAAAATTCATAAAAAAATAAACAAACTAGCATGTTTTTTAAATTTCAAACGTTTATAGAGATGTGGAAGGTGTGAAGTACTATGGCTCCGATTCAAGGAAACAGCATAAATCCGATATATAATACAGGAGTTCCGTCAACCAATACGTCGGCGGGGCAGTCCTCTAATATGTCTGTTCAGCCGCAAACGCAAACAATGCAGCAAATTCCGTCAAATTCAATTTATCAATATCCGCAAACGTCAATTTATGACAGTACAAAGCAAGGGGCTTCCGGAGTAAATATATATATATATAACCCGACAGGTCAATCGCAAAATTGTTCCGGACAAACTCCGCAAGTTTGTGTTACCCAACCGGTAAATGCCAATTCTACAGCTTCACAGCCTCTTGAAACTACACCGATTGCAAATACGCCTTTAACACAAAATACAACAAACTCAAATAATCAATATAACGGCAAAACAAAACAAATAGTAAAATTAACCGACGATTATATACAGTCATTAGAAAATGCCTTACAGGACAAAGATAAAAGCGTAAGGCAGGCGGCTATAGGTGATATTATAAAAAGATTTGAGGAAGAACCTTCCAGATTCCAAAATCCTTCATTAACCGCGCTATTAAATATTGCACTGCAAGATTCCGACGCTTCAAACAGAATAATGGCAATGAGTCCTCTGGCGACAGGAAGTGCAAAGGGTGATGAAAATACGAAATTGCTGCTCCAAAATATGCAGCAATCAGACAAATTTAACGGAATAGAAGCCAAAATGGCAAAGGATGCTTTAAAAGGAACAGCTATAGAAAAAGCAACAGTTCCGGATTATTCTCCGGACAAAAGCACACAAAGTAATTAAGGTAAGGAAATATGGCAATAACTGCAATAATACCAAAAATAACATCAGCGGCGAAAAAGTTTTCAGGTAAACCTCTTGCTGTAACATCTAAGGTTTTAGGGGTTGCTGCTGCTGCCTCCGTAATTTATGATGCGCATGTCAACGGAAAAGAAAAAGCATACGCTTGTGATTCAAAAGATTCCGCCGACAGATATTTTAATCAATATAGTCAATATATGGACTGTGAAAAAGAAAGCGGAACTTTGGCGAAATTAAAAAAATTATGGTTTGATTCTCAGCAAAATTTCTCATATTATCATATCGGTTCAAAATCAAAAGGGTATCTTTCAGGTGTTGGGCATACTCTGGTAAATAATTTACCCCTGATTGGCTTGTCAGCGGCTGCGTTAAAATTTAAAAATGTCGGTAAACTTGCAGGTGTTGCCTTGATTGTTCATGGTACAAAAACATTACTTTATGATGTTATGGGAATTGGAAAGAAAAAAAGTGGTTAATTGTATCCGAAGAATTATGATATAAAAATTTACTATGAAAATATAATGTAAATTAAGTATTCGTTTTTTTCAAAAAGAGGTTTAAAATAGTTTTTAGTAAGGTTTTTTCTATTAAAATAAAATCTAAAAAGAGAAGGAGTTTTTTTTGAGTAATAATTTTGATGATATAGAAACTACGGCAAGAAAGTCATCTGTTATACAAGAGAGAATGAGTCTTGTATCAAGTCATATGTACAAGCAGTTTCTTGAATATCAGCAATCCAACTCAAATACTGCTGTTCTATTTGATAAAATGTCAGAAAATATGGCAATTACAATTGAATATCTAAAACAATCTTTTACGGCGAGAGGAATTCCCGCTGAAAATATATACTATGAATATGATAAACAAAGACATATAGCAGTTATGAATATTTTATGGCATTCGATAAGCTTTATTTCAAATATGAAAGATAAGCCAAAGGCTTTGCACAGGGAAAAAGATGCCCCTATGTTTGCGGGAAGAATAATTGCCATAAAAGGTACACTTCCGGAAGCGGCACATGGTATAAATGATGAAATTGAGCAAAAACTTTTAGATATGGAAGTTGCTTCATTATATGTTCCGGCAGATAAAACAGCAAAAGCTATTATAAAAATCAGGCATTTAGGGAATCAGGAATTTTATATAAATCAGATGGAAGCGCCGCGTGAATTTTTATTAAAAGTAATCGAAACTATATGCGGCGGCGGTAATTACCATAAAGAAGGCTCAAGAGTTACAATCAGCATTTAGTTCGATGTTTTCAAAATTGGTGTCGAGTGCAGCAAGAGTGTAATTTGTGCAGCGGTGTTGGGGTTTCTCGACCAAACAATATTATTTTTAGTGCAAGCATGCAAACGTCTTTACGAATTTTAAGTAATTTGAGTTAACACTTTGTATTAAAGCTAAACTACTGTAAACGGCTCGGCAATCGCTAAACAAGCTTGCAATATTTTGTACTTCTAATCAGATTATTCCCGGATATTGATATTGACATATTGACATTGTAAACATTTGTAAAACATTAGTATTAAACACTAAAGTTCCCCCCCCATACCGATATTAAACTCATAAAAGGTACATAAAGAAAGGAGAAAGTATGGCTGATAGCGTTTACGGGCCGCAACAATATTCAGGCGGATCAATAGATTTATCTCTACAGTCTGTGACACAAAACAACAACCAAAATCAAACAGTGGATGATGGTTCATCTTTGTTTAAAGATTGCCAGGAGACAGAAGAATTCACTAACAGGGACGCATTTAGTACAACAGCAGAAGAACACATAAGTAATGGTGTAGATTATGATGCTGAACTCAGTGAGAAAAATCAGAAGGATGAACTTGAAGATTGCGGGCTTGATGAAACAACACTCAAGAATATGGGCTTTGAATTTGTCGAGGTCGGAAGTACCGGCTGTTTTATGAAGGATAACGGCGATGGAACTTCAAGTTGCATAAGAGTTATAGCAAGCAGTGATTCTTCTGTAGAGCCGCAAATTGTACATACAGTTATAAATCAAGCAGATGGCTCAGCGGATACAAAAACATACAGCAAGAGTGAATTTACAGATCTGGTAAGTACACAAAAAGCAAAAGAAATTGCAGATGATTTATATGAATCTATGGAAGGATTCGGAACGGATGAAGCACAATTTGAGGAGATTTTTGATAGTACCGACTTGTCGGACGATGACTGGGTTGAAATAGCTGAACAATACATAAATAATCACGGAAGTCTTGTTTCAGATATAGATTCTGATTTTTCATTTTTGTCAGGGAAAACTGAAAAGTTTGAAAAATATGCTCAAAGACTTTTAAATGCGGCTGCAAATGGTAATGAGAAAGCCGTTAACATTTTGTGTCAAGAATTACACAACGGTACTGCCGGTCAAATTGGAACTTCAGATAAATTCGTTGCTAAAATATTTGCTGCAGATGATGATGTTTTAAGTAAAATTATTTCAAATTACAGTAGCGCTACAGGGGGTTCCAGCATTACAAAAGATATCAAAGGAGATTTTTCATGGGGTACTCAAGATAAATATATTAAAATTATAGAAAGACTCAGAACAAAAAAATAATTAACACATAAAACATTATTATTTGATATAATATACCTGTAAAAGGATTTGCAGGTATATTATGTTATTTAGATTTTTAACGTCCGGAGAGTCACATGGAAAATGTCTTAATGCTATTATTGAAGGGGTGCCATCCGGTGTGGGGATTGATATTGATTTTATAAACACGGAACTAAAAAGGAGACAAATCGGATACGGGCGCGGCGGCAGAATGAAAATTGAATCCGATTCAGTTAAAATACTCTCAGGTGTCCGGCACGGAAAATCTATAGGAAGCCCTATTTGTATTGAAATAACCAATAGAGATTGGGAAAATTGGTCTGTTGCAATGAGCAGCGAGCCTGTAGAACTAAATTCAGAAAATATAGATATAATTGAATCTAAAAGAATAAAAAATGTGCGTCCCGGACATGCGGATTTTGCGGGAGCATTAAAATATAATCATACAGATGTAAGAAATATTCTGGAACGCTCCAGCGCAAGAGAAACTGCTGCAAGAGTTGCTGTCGGAGCTATTGCGAAATCTGTTTTAAAAGAATTTAACATAGAGGGGATTTCTTTTGTTCAACAAATTGGTACTGCCATATCAGAAAAAGAATATAATCCGTTTGATTGCAAAGAAGAAATTGAAGGGTCTGACTTAAGAACTGCTGATAAAGCAGCTTATGAAAAAATGAAAGCTGAAATTGATAAGGCGAAATCTGACGGAGATACTCTCGGCGGAAAATTTCAGGTAGTTTTTAGAAATATTCCTATCGGATTGGGTTCTCATGTTCAATGGGATAAAAAGCTTGACGGGCTTATCGCACAGGCAGTTATGAGTATTCAAGCAGTTAAGTCTGTTGAAATAGGAATTGGAAGTAAAGCTGCGCAAACTTTAGGTTCGCAAACTCATGATGAAATTTTTATTGAAAATAATAAATATATCAGAAAAACAAACAATGCCGGAGGAATTGAAGCAGGTATTTCAAATGGTGAAAATATTATAGTTACTGCCGTTATGAAAGCAATACCCACAATGAGAAAGCCGCTAAATTCAGTTGCTATTGATAAAAAAGAACAAGCTGCCGCTCATTTTGAACGTTCTGATACTTGTGCCGCAGCAGCTTGCGCGGTTGTAGCAGAAGCAATGATTGCTATAATTCTTGCAGACGCAATGATGGAAAAATTTTCTCATGACAGTATTTCTGAGATGAAACATAATTTTGAAGATTATATCAATGTAATTTCTAAGAGGTAGTTTATGAATATATCTTTGATTGGAATGATGGGCGCAGGCAAAACTACAATATCGGAATTACTTGCAAATCTTTTAAATATGAAGTTTACAGACATTGATGAAGAAATTGTAAAACGTGAAAAAATGTCAATAAACGATATTTTTGAATTAAAGGGCGAAGAATATTTCAGAAAAGTGGAAACAGAGGTTTTAAAAGAAATATTAAAATCGGACAATCAAGTAATTGCAACCGGAGGCGGAATAGTAAAACTTGAACAAAATATAACTCTTTTAAAATCTTGTTCTAAAGTAATTTATTTAAAAGCAGATTCTGATATTTTATACGAGCGGATAAAAAATAACCGGAGCCGTCCTTTATTGAATACATCTGATATGAAATTGACAATCAATAAGCTTCTCAAAGAAAGACAAGTTCAATATGAAAAAGCAGATTTGACAATTGAAACAGCTAATATGACTCCGGCAAAGACAGCCGGTATTATACTGGAGAAATTAAAATAAATGGAAATAGTAAATGTAAAAATAAATGCAGCCGCTGAAACTTCTTATCCTATATTTATTGGTGAAGATATATTAGAAAATGCATATTTGTATATAAAAAAATATTCTAAAGCAAAAAAATACCTTGTTGTTACAAATACAACGATATTTCCGCTGTACGGGGAAAAGTTAAAGAATGAAAATACTGAATTTTTAATTATTCCGGATGGAGAAATTTATAAAAATGTTGAATTTTTGAATAAAATACTCGATAAAGCGCTTGAAATTAAATTGGAAAGAAAAGATGCAATTATTGCACTGGGAGGCGGAGTTATAGGGGATATGGCAGGATTTGCAGCTTCTGTATATCAAAGGGGGATAGATTTTATCCAAATTCCGACAACTCTTTTGGCGCAGGTAGATTCTTCTGTCGGCGGAAAAGTTGCTGTTAATCATAAACTCGGTAAAAATATGATTGGCTCTTTTTATCAGCCTAAACTTGTATTATCTGATACAAATACTCTTGCTACACTTGATGAAAGGCAATTTAAGACAGGGCTTTCCGAGGTTTTAAAATATGCATTTATTGAAAAGAGCTGCAACTGTGATTCCAGCTATAATTTATTTAATTTTCTTTCTGAAAATAAATATAAAGTCTTAAACAGAGATTTAAAAACATTAAATCTGCTTATAAATATTTGTTGTAATTTAAAAAGCAGTGTTGTAAATCAAGATGAAAAAGAAAAAGGACTCAGAGCTATACTTAATTTCGGTCACACATACGCACATGCTATTGAAAATATAACGGATTATAAAGTTTATACCCACGGTGAGGCAGTTTCAATCGGAATGAAATTAATTTTTGATTTGGCTAGAAGTTTGAATTTAATAACAGATGACTACTATGAAAAATCATTAAAACTCTTAAATGATTACGGTTTGATATTAAAAATGAACTTTAATCCCGACAAAGAAAATTTTTATAGAATTATGCAATCAGATAAAAAAGTCAATAATACATTAATAAACTTTGTAATGCCGGTATCAGAAGGAGCTGTTGAAATAAAAAGCGATATTGATAAAAATATGATTTTACAGGGCATATAATAAATAGTAAAGAATAAAAAGGGGTTTGTATGAAAATATTAATTTCTAATGATGACGGAGTAATGGCAGAAGGAATCAAGGCACTAACTTCCGAATTGAGTAAAGAACATGATGTATATGTAATAGCGCCGGATAGAGAACGCAGTGCCGCCGGACATTCGTTAACATTGCATACTCCTATTCGTGTGGAAGAATTAGATTCCAGATTTGGCGCAAAGAGAATCTGGATTACAAGCGGAACCCCCGGAGATTGCGTAAAAATTGGAATAAATGCTATTTTAGAAGAAAATGAGAAACCGGATATTATAATTTCAGGGATTAATCACGGTCCAAATTTAGGTTCTGATATATTATATTCAGGAACTGTAAGCTGCGCAATGGAAGGCGCAATGATGGGATATCCCAGTATTGCAGTTTCGCTCGCAAGTATGTCATCAGATCCTGTTTTATTCAAAAGTGTTGCTAAATTTATGCTTAAATTCCTGCACAAAATAAAAGAATACAAATTTCCGCCCAAAACAATATTAAATGTTAATGTTCCGGGGTTAATGCCCGAAGATCTTGCAGGTGTCGCAATAACAAGGCTCGGAGGTAAAATGTTTACCGACGAGTATGATAAACGTATCGATCCAAGGGGTAAAGTTTATTACTGGATGGCGGGCGAACTTATCAAACACTGTGAAAATGATGATTCTGACCTTAATGCACTAAGATGGAATAAAGTTTCTGTTACTCCGATAACCTTTGAAATGACACTTGATTCAGTCATGCCCGAACTCTCAAAGTTTGTAGCCGCAAATAGTGTAATTGACTGGGTATAAATATGGCAAAGATTGCCGCGGGCTTTTTTTGTATTTAAATATAATAACTTAGTCCGGATTATAAACCCCTCGCAATTGACGTTTTTGGGGTTCAGTTCAGGAATTTAAAGAAACGGATTTTCCGTAGAGCGGGGGACAAGGTTCGAAACTGGAATAAATGAGGGGTGAACTTAAAGCCGGTAAGTGGAAGCCGAGATATCTCTCACTTATTTATTTTAAATACTTCCTTATGCATGAAATACCGGTACCAGAAGAAGAACAGTTAGAATTTACAGTTTCTGTATCCTTATCTTTATATGCAGGTACTACGCCTTGTGAATATGTAAAAACTAACACAAATATATCTTTACCCAATGTATTAGGCTCTTTTACCCCATTTATATCAAAAAATATTCCAAGTCCCCGTTCTTCTCCGGAATCAACTCCTAATATATCTATTATTTGATAGGGATAATAATCATCAATACTAATAAGTGTTCCGTCACTTAATATTGCGGTCATGTTATTAGTACCAAGTCCGGTATTATCATTTGTTCCTAAATCGCTAAAAACCTTACCGTTATATCCTTTAATATAGTTATCATTCCAACAGCCGCTTTCTTTATAACATACTTTTGTTGTAATAAGTCTGAAACCTAAATATGTTTCATACCATTTCTGCATTGATTTAGTACTGTTTGTTAAACCTATTTCTTCCCATCCGCCTTCTGATTTCACAAAAAGCATTGCGTTTGAGAATGCGGCATAAAATTTTTTTATTTTAGAACTTCTTTCCTGCTCTTGAAAATTTGCCATAATCATAGGAACTGTAATCGCCGCAATAATCCCGATTATAACCAGTGCAATAAGAACATCCGACAGTGTAAAACCTAAAATCTTTTTCATATTTTACAAATCCTTCCTATTAGAAATACGAGTTACATAATATCCAAATCGCTCGTCTGAAATTACGCTACAGGCATTTATTTTCTGCAAATAAAGTATAAATTTGGCAAAAACTTACCTATTTTGTTATAAATTCTATCGAATACGTAATATTTTGTCAATAATTTACCTAATTTGCCATTTTAATTGCCGGAATAATAAATAGAATTATAAAAGAGGTTTGTTTATGATGAACATTAAAATTTTATTCGGACGAAAAATTAAAGAGTATCGCAAAAAGAAAAATTTAACACAAGCCGGGCTGGCAGAGCTTGTAAATGTTGATGATAAACATATAAGCTGCATAGAAAGCGGAAAAAACTTTCCATCTTCGGATTTAATTGAAAGACTAGCAACTTCTTTGGAAGTTGAACCTAAAGACTTATTTGAATTTTATTATCTGAAAGATTCTGTCGATTTAAAATCCGATATAATTTTAATGCTTAATAAGTTAAACAAAGAAGAACTTTCATTAGCGCATAAATATATAAGAACATTTTTATTGAAATAAAAAAATGCGTCTGGCGCGATTCGAACGCGCGACCTATCCCTTAAAAGGGGAGTGCTCTACCTGCTGAGCTACAGACGCTACTGTCTAACACTTCTATAAGATACCAAGAACATTTTTTATAGTCAACCAATTTTTAATAAAAAATAAATATTTCAGACAAATTTTTTTAATCATAATATAATATAGTCTATGAGTATAATAAAAAAGTTAGAAAAAGAAGTAATAATATCAGTTCAGGCAATGCCGGAAGAACCGTTATATAAAGAAGAATGTATGACCGCAATGATGCAATCCGTAATAAACGGCGGAGCAAAAGGGTTAAGGCTGGCTGGAGCGAGGGATATAAAAAATGCAAAAAAATTATTCCCCAATATTCCGGTTATAGGATTAACCAAACCGGACAAACTGCCTGAAAATTGGAAAGAAATAGTTTATATAACTCCAAGCTTAAAAGAAGTACAAGAACTTATAAACGCACAAGCAGATATTATAGCAACGGACGCAACAAGCCGTCCGCGCCCGAAAGAAAGTCTGAAAGAAATTTTAAAATATATAAAAGATAACGGCAAATATGCTATGGCAGATATCTCAACTTTTGAAGAAGGGATAAAAGCACGGGAACTCGGTTTTGATATCATTTCAACAACATTAAGCGGATATACACAATATTCTAAACAAGATTTAAAATATCCCGATTTTGAGCTTTTGGAAAGGCTGACGAAAGAATTAGATTGTCCTGTTGTTCTTGAAGGAAGAATTTGGACTCCTGAGGAAGTTGATAAAGCATTTGAATCGGGAGCATATTCTGTTGTAATAGGTTCAGCGGTAACACGTCCGCAGCTTATAACTAAAAGATTTTGCGAAAGAGGTAAATAATGACAAAAATTCTGGCTTTTGATATAGGCGGTACGAAAACCGCATACGCTATACTTAATGAAAAAGGCGAATTTATAAACGAAATAAAGCAAGAATCAACACCAAAAAATATTGAAGAATTAAAAATGCTTTTTCAAAATATAATATCACAATATGAAAATGAAGTTGATATGGTTTCATTTGCGACCGCCGGCGCTGTAAATATTTCAAATACAAAAGTAGATTCTTCAACTCCAAATTTACCGGAAGGATACAATAATATAGATTTTTCATCATTCAGCAAAAAACCGGTATATGTAGAAAATGACGCGAATGCTGCGGCATGGGCAGAATATAAAACTGGTGCCGCAAAAGGAGAAGATAACACTATTACAATAACATTAGGAACCGGAGTCGGGGGAGGTTTTATAATAAACGGCAAATTACTTCGGGGAAAATCCGGACGCGGGGGCGAAATTGGAAGTATAAAAATTAACGGCAAAAAAAGAGTTTGTACTTGTAAAAGATATGATTGCTGGGAAAGTTATGCCTCCGGAACCGGTTTAAAAATAACAGCGGAAGAAACAGCAATAAATGATGAAATTTTTAAAACTTCCCTTTTTAAAGATAAATTACCTTCTCAAATAACTACATATAATATTATTGA
>JAJQFK010000270.1 GCA_021201175.1 Candidatus Gastranaerophilales bacterium
TCCTTTAAGACTTTGATTTGTTAAAGCAGAAGAACTCGGCGAACTTGAAGATACAGCCTTAAAATCATTTAAGAAAATTATGGCTGCTAATTGGAAACCCGTTAATGAATCCCAAAGTAAAAAAGTTGCAGTTTAGAATGAATTTTTAAATTATAAAAAATAAGACTTTCAATAGTCTTATTTTTTTTTGGAAAAAATTAAAAAAATTTTTGGCAATTATTTCTTTGTAAAAAACTTTATATATATAGGATTAAGAAATAATTGAGAGATATTTATTTATGAGTGATGAAATAAGTTTTTCCAATTTTAAAAATTATAATACAATTATAAACAATACAAAAAATGGTGATGATTCCGGTTCAATTTATTCCGGAGATTCAGACACCAATATAAACATTAACGGCGAAATAGATGAGCCGGTTTATCAGGGTAAAACCGGTGACTGTTGGTTTTTATCCGGAATTTTATCACTTTCTTACACTGATAGAGGTCAAGAAATATTAAAAAATGCAATCAGTCAAAATGATAACGGTGATTACGAAGTTTATTTTAAAGGTATGGATAAAACATACACTATCACACAAGAAGAATTAATTGCTGCTAATAATGCAACAATAGATGGTGTTAATAAGTATTCTTCCGGTGATGATGATATGCTCTTATTGGAGCTTGCCGCAGAAAAGCTATATCAGGAAATTTATAATGATGATATAACCGGCGGCTTTTCCTACAATGCCTATAATTGTTTAACTGATGATTCACTATCGTACTATCACACTATAAATTCTGATAAAATGTTTGAACTTTTGGATTACTACAAAGAAAATCAGGACACAGTATCTGCAACATTAGCAATTAGTAATGAATTCGACGGATATGACCTTCCAACAAACCATGAATATGCCGTTAAATCATACGATGGAGAAACACTGCACATAACAAATCCATGGGATTCCACCTCTGATATAACTTTAACAAAAGAAGATTTAATAAATAATTACGGTCGTTATAGCCTTTCAACATCTTCTCCGACAGAAGAAGGCAATGAAAAAACAACAAAAATAATCGGTTCAACTCTTGGCGGATATTTAGGATATAAAATTGATAATGATAATAATGTACAAGATTCTGGTGAAATAGAAACAACCATAATACTTGAAAATGATGAGGAAACAAAAGATGCACTAAATAGATACGGTTTTACTTATCAGGAGGAAAGCGGATTATATTATAAAGAAAATAATAACGGCAGTAAAACTTATGCCAGATTTGTAACAAATTCAAATAATGAAATAGATTTAAAATATACAACAATTGCTCCGGATGGTACTTCCAGTACAAAATATTATAAAAAATCGTAGCTAATTTCCTATTTGAACATCTTTATTGAAAATATTTTTCATTCATTAGATAATAACTGTGTATTCACAAAAATGAGGACACTAAAATGACTGAAACAATTGTAAAAGATGTTACTTTGAAATTGGATTTGTCCAACTTATCAAAGTACGGGGAAAATGCTAAAAAAGCTGTTGCCGCAATAAAAGAACGCGCAGGTAAAAAAGGTCAATTCCTAAACTGGATTGAAATTTTACCGCAAAATCAATTAAATACTATTGATAATATTTTTGATTTGGCACAAAAAGCAAAAAACAAAAACTATACAGACTTAGCGATTCTCGGAATCGGCGGCTCTCGTCATACTACAGAGTCTTTAGTTAGAATGATAGGCAAAGAAGGAAATGTACATTTCTATTCTTCTGTTGATTCTGAAAGTTTCAGAAGATTTATAAATTCTCTTGATTTAAATAAAACACAGTTTTTAGTTGTTTCAAAATCCGGAGGTACTATAGAAACTACAGTTGCATATGAAAATGCGAAAAAAGTAATGCAGGAATTTTTAGAACGTGAAGATGTTTCTGATAGATTTATTGCAATGACAGATATTTCGGCTGAAAAAAGCAATTTAAGAAAATTAGTAAATTCCGGTGATATACAATTATCCGGTTGTGTTCATGATGATGTCGGCGGAAGATTTTCTATATTCGATGACGCAACTATCTTTACACTTGCGTACGTTGGGGTATCAAAAGAAGATGTTATTAAAATGCTCAATGCTTCTTTAAATGCTCAAAAAGAATATTTAAATCCTGATATTAATGAAAATATTGCACTTCAACAAGCTGCATTTAATGTTCAATCAAGACTCTCAGGGAATCAAAAACATTTTATTGAGTACTTTGGCGACGCTTTTCAAGGTACTATTTTATGGGAAAAGCAACTAAAAAATGAATCATTAAAGGCTAGAATATCTACAGATACAAATGTAGGTCCGGGGTATCTTCACTATAATGCCGAAGCTGATTTAGACAGCGCTAATAAAGATTCTTTCTTTACTTTTGTATATGTAACTCCGCAAGAAAAAGTTACAAAAGCTGTTTTAACAGGTGTAATAAATGCATACTCCAATATGCATCCTGTTTCTGTTGTTGAACTTAAAGATTTATCTTTAACTACTCTTGCTAAATTTATAGAGTTTAAACATTTTGAAACATTATTTACAGGTAATATTTTAAGACAGGTTGAAGGCTATACAACATCTTCTGAAACTGCACTTCCTGAAGTTTTGCAGCCAAATGTTGAAATATATAAAAAAGAAGTAAGAAAAGCAATGGCAGAATAAACAAATAAACGAAATTAATTATTTACATTAAAAAAGAGGAAACATCTGTTTCCTCTTTTTAGTAGCCGAGAATATATTTGAGAACAAAAATTTATTTTAATTATCCAACACCTTTAAACTTAGGTGTAGCTCTTTCTATTGCGGAACTTTCAGCTTCTTCTACCGCTTCTAATTGTTCCTGTAATGTTGTAACCATTGTATCTAATCTTTTAACTTCCATTTCTATGGCGTTTTCTTTAATTGACACTTGATATATATCTCTGTTAATATCATCAAGTTCACTTTGAAATTCTTCTTCTTTTGCAGAAATTAATGCATTAATCGAGCTTCTGTCATCTGAATCAGATGTTTCCGACAAATCCTCATAAAGATCCGCCAGTTCTCCTGATTGGGCTGTTTGTAAACTCGATAATTGCTGCTGCAAACTTGACGTTTGTGTTGCCAGTGCATATTGTTCATTCGACCTTTGGGTCTGTTGAAGTTGGACACTGTTCAACTGTCCGTCCAAAACTATTTTTCGCTGTGCGAATAATGCGTAACCCATTTTTTTTTGTCCTCGGTTTGTTCTCTTATATATATAAAAACATTTTAAAAATGATTCATGATAGAAAAGGGTCTTTTTGTTACAAAATTGTTACAATTTTTATTTATTTTGTATATATTTACGATATATACAATAAATAAAAGATATTATTTTAAAATATAAGAGAGTATACAATTCAATAGTACTAGGCGTTTACACCCAACAACTTTTTTATAGAGCAGTCAATACTTGAATAATTGGCAGATAAGCTTTTAGTTTTTGCAACACAAACAATAGAAACATATTTATTTATATCTGCCTGCACATTATTACGCAAAATAAGCCTAAAACTCTCTCTCATTAAGCGTTTTATTTTATTACGAACTACGGCTCTTTTATGAATCTTTTTACTGACGACAAAAGCGATTTTAACAGGAGTTGTTGTGTCTGTTTTTTCTTTTCCGAAATATATACTTAAATATGCATCTGAAGCTATATTTTTTTGCTTATACGTTGCAATAATAGCGGAATGTTTTCTTAATCTGTTGCATTTTTTTAGCATATATCTCCAACTCTAAAAGGACTGTCATCGCAGTCCTTTTACAAAAGTGTAATTATATCAGTATTATTCAAAAATGACAATACAAATATTTTGGGATTTATATAGCAAATTCCGTTAATCATATCCAGAACTGTCACACTGAACTTGTTTCAGTGTCTATTAATTAGTAGATTCCGAAACAAGTTCGGAATGACGTTATTACTAAGATTTAATAATATTTGGAGGATTTTGCTATATAACTCCCAATATTTTAAGCTCTTTCTTTTGCAGTAATAGCTAACTGATGACGACCTTTTGCTCTTCTTCTGTTTAAAACTTCTCTGCCGCCTGCGGTTGCCATACGAGCCATAAATCCGCTTACATTTTGTCTTTTTCTTTTTGTACCTTCAAGTGTACGACGCATTTTTTTATCTCCTTGAATGTGTTCATTTTCGTTATATTATAATAAATAAGACATAACATAAAGTCAACAATACAAAATAAAAAGGTAAAATATTATGAACAAAATAGGTTTTATCGGCGGTGGCAAAATGGCAACTGCAATAATTAAAGGAATTATCAACTCAAATTGGTGTAAAAGTACTGATATTATTGTTTCTGATAAAAGCGAAGCTGCTCTTGAACAGTTAAACGAAATTTACAAAGTAAATACAACTGCAAACAATACACAAGTCGTGCAAGAGTCAGAAATAATATTATTTGCAGTAAAACCTTTTGTTTTAAGAGATGTAATTAACGAAATTAAACCTTATACATCAAAAGAAAAAATTATTCTTTCTATTGCCGCAGGTATATCTATTAATACTATAGAAGAACTCACAGGAAAAATTCCGGTTATAAGAATAATGCCCAATACTCCCGCATTGGTAAATGAAGGCATGAGCGCGATTTGTAAGGGCAATTATGCAAATGATGAACACGCAAAAATTGCTTCTGAAATATTCAAAAGTGTCGGGAAAGTCATAATTACAGAAGAAAAATATATAGATATTATAACGGCAGTATCAGGTTCTTCTCCGGCATTTTATTACTATATAATAAACGAAATCGCAAGAGCAGGTGAAAAATTAGGATTAGACTATAAAACATGCCTGAAATTATCTGCACAAACCGCATTCGGTTCAGCTAAAATGATTATGGAATCAGGTATTAATCCCGAACAATTAATAGTTAATGTAACAACTCCGGGGGGCTGTACCGCTGTTGGTAATGAAGTTTTAGTACAAAATAATATTTCTGAAATACTTTTCAATACAATAGAAAAAACTGCGGCAAAAGCAAAAGAACTCGGTAAAAAATAAAATGGAGAAAATATGAAGAAAAGAGCATTAATAAGTGTATTTAATAAAGATAAAATTGTTGAATTTGCGCAAGAACTAACACAAAAATATGATTATGAAATTATTGCAACCGGCTCCACCTATGATATTTTAAAGGAAAACAATGTTCAGGTTACAGAAATTACTGAAATAACAGGGAAACGGCAATTAATAAACGGGAAAGTAAAAACATTGTACCCTGATATATTTGCAGGTATTCTTGCTGATATGACTAATGAAAAAGAGAAATCAGATATCGAAGCCGGAAATATAAAACTTTTCGATATGGTAGTAGTAAATTTTTACCCGTTTGAAGAAGCGGTACAAAAAGAAGCTGAAGAATCAGAATTGATAAATTCTATTGATATCGGCGGACCTTCTATGTTGAGAGCTGCTGCAAAAAACAATAAAAGAGTGCTTGCGGTTTCCTCAATCAGCCAATATCCCCAAGTTCTTGCTGATTTAAAAGACCATGACGGTAATAGTTCATTAAAGTTAAGGCGGGAGTTTGCCTTGAAGGTTTTTGAAAAAACACTTGATTTCGATACTAAAATTCTCCATGAACTTTCAAATAGATTTGAAGAAGATACTGACAATTATTTTTCACTAAATATAAAAAAATCAAAAAACCTCCGTTACGGCGAAAACCCTCATCAGACAGCAGGAATCTATTATACAAATAATACAATAGATTATGAAGTTTTAAACGGGAAAGAGTTATCTTATAACAATATTCTTGATGTTACGGCTTGTACAAATATTTTAAGCGAATTCTACGATGTTTCCGCATGCGTAATAATAAAACACAATACCCCATGCGGTGCGGCACTCGGTAAAGATACGGAAGAAGCCTGGAAAAAAGCTTTAGATTGCGACCCTTTAAGCGCATTCGGCGGAATTGTAGGATTTACTCAAGTTATCAACGAAACTGTAGCAAAACAACTTACTTCAATGTTTTTAGAAGTTATTGTTGCCCCTGATTATACTCCGAAATCTCTTGAAATACAAAAACAAAAGAAGAATTTAAGAGTAATAAAACTAAATACTTCATTAATTGAATACAAAAACTATTTAACCGAAGAAATAAGAATAACGCCCTTTGGCACTTTAGTACAGAGTGTTGATAAGGGTGAACTTGATAAAAACACATTTAAAGTTGTAACAAAAGCAAAACCCACAGCCGAAATGGTGGAGGATATGATTTTTGCGTGGAAAATTGCAAAACATGCAAAATCAAATGCAATAGTTATTGCAAAAGATTTTAAAACATTAGGAATCGGACAGGGACAAACCAGCAGGGTAGACGCATTTGAAATAGCTTTAAACAGGGCTTGCGACGGTTCAAAAGATGCAGTAGCGGCTTCTGACGGATTCTTTCCGGCAATCGATAATATAACCGCTGCCGCGCAGGGGCGAATAGCCGCAATTATACAGCCCGGAGGAAGTATTAAAGATGAAGAAGTTATAAAAACCGCTGATAAGTACAATATTGCAATGATAACTACAGGAATAAGACATTTCAGACATTGATATGGAAACCAAAATAAATAAAAAAGTAATAAAAATATTGTCATTAGGACATTTTGTAACAGATGCATATTCCGGATTTTTAAATCCCATAATGCCTTTTATTGCCGCAAAAATAGGTATAACAATGGCAGCAGCTGCCGTACTAATTTCTGTATCAAACTTAACTTCATCATTGTCACAGCCCTTTTTTGGATATATTGCCGACAAATGGCAGAGAAGGTTCTTTATATTCTGGGGCATGATTCTCGCATCTATATGTTTATCCTTTCTTGGAATAGCAAATAATATCTACACATTAATAATTCTTTTACTGGTTGGTCACATGGGAGTTTCATTTTTTCACCCGCAGGCAACCAGTATTGTTTCAAATTACTCTAAATGCATTCAAAACAGTAAAGATATGAGCATTTTTATAGCGGCGGGGACATTCGGTTTTGCGCTTGGTCCTGCTGTTTCTTCGGGAATAACAGAATATTTCGGGATGAATAAACTTCCTATCGTGTGTGTTATCGGTGTTATTACAGCATTTATACTTTTGAAAAAAGTTCCAAAAATTCAAAGTTTAAATATTGAGAAACCAAAAGTTTCAATCATTGGCGCAATAAAAAAAATATTTCAAAACAAGCCGGTATCTATTCTTGTTGCGGCATCAATCGTAAAATCATTTGTTGTTTCCTCTTTTTCCATAATTCTGCCTTTTTATTGGAAATCAATAGGATATAATGTTTCAACAATAGGGTATACTTTGTTAATGTTTCTGTTGGCAGGTGCATTTGGTGTAATATCAAGTCCGTTTTTTGAAAAAAGAATAGGCATAAAAAATGTATTTTATCTTTCACTAATAACAATTGCCCCGTTAGGCATAATATTTTATATAATGCAGGGTAAGGGAATTATAGGCATAATTGCATTTATATTAATAGGATATTTAAGTTTTCTTGCTGTTCCTGTTAACATGTCATTGGCACAAAGGCTAATGCCCGAGTTTAAAAGTATGATTTCAGGTTTTATAGGCGGATTCAGCTGGGGTGTTATTGGTTTATTATTGCCTGCAATCAGCCTTATTGCAGAGAAAACCGGAATAATGAATATTTTAGTTGCAATGACGTTTATTCCTGCAATATTTTCATATTTTATTAAATATCTGCCGGCTGAAAATCCGGAAGAATCGTAAGTTGCATATATTTTCATGCCCGCAAATTACAATTTTACTTCGTCTGAAATTTTTTCTTTTAGTTCATTAGCGGAATCTTCATAACCAATTCTGCCCATAAGAGCATAGGTATAATTTTTGGATTGTTCAACTCCCGGCTGATTAAAAGCATCAATATTATACAAAGAACCGGCAATCGCAGTTTGTACTTCAAACATGTATAATAACTGCCCCATATAATATGGTGTGATTTTAGGAATTGAAATAGTAACATTAGGTCGTTCATAATCAATCAACGACGCCATTGTAGAGTCTGCTTCCGCGTTAAAAAGTTTATTAATGGACTTTCCGCCAAGATAACTAATTCCCGTATATTCAAATATATTAGGAATTTCAAGTTCCGTATCAAATTCACGAACTCTCAAAAAAGTGATAATTTTATCATTTGGACCTTCATTATAAAGCTGAATTTGGGAATGTTGGTCAGTTACCCCGATTGCTTTTACCGGAGTTTGTCCGACATTAACAATATTAGAATTTTTATCCCGTTCTTTACCTAATGATTCTGCCCATAACTGGCAGTACCAATCGGCAACATATCTCATTCTGTTAGAATACGGCATCATAACAGAAATTTTTTTGCCTTTTTTTACATCCATTAAAAAATGTATTAAAGCATTTTGCGCTGCAATATTGAAATTTATATCAGTATTTTTAAGCGCTAAATCCATATCTTTAATTCCCTGCGTAATTTCTTCAATATTAATCCCGGCTAGGGCAAAAGGAAGCAACCCGACAGCGGAAAAAACAGAAAATCTTCCGCTTACATCATCGGGAATAAAAAATGTTTTATATCCTTCCTGATCTGAAAGTTGTTTAAGGATTCCTATATTTCTATCGGTTGTAGCAATTACATTTTTCCTATAATCTTCACCCAGTTCTTTTTCCATTCTGTCTTTTATTATCATATACTGTGCCATAACTTCGGCAGTTGAACCTGATTTCGTAATTACATTTACAAGAGTTTTCTTTAAATCCAATATATTAAATAAAGAATTCATTTGATCCGGATCAATATTATCGAGGAAAAATATTCTCGGATAATTATTTCTTTGTTCTTTAGTTAAAAAATTCCAATAAGGCGACAAAATAGCTTCACAAAGTGCCTTCCCGCCCAGAGCCGAACCTCCTACACCCAATATAAGGACATTATCAAACCGATTCTCCACCATAGCTGCAAATTCTTTTACATACCAAATAGTTTCCTCGTTATAGCCAAGATTCATCCATTGCAGGTTTTGCCCGGGTTTATCTTTATTAGAATTTAAATCAGCAATAATTCTGTGTATTTCATCCCTGTAAGAATTAAATTCTTCCTGTATATTCAAGCCGTTATTTTGTCCAATAACCGCCGCTTCAACATTGTGATAGTTAAGTTCTATCATTTAGCCCTCTCTGTCTATAATGTCCGACCCTATAAAATATTGTACATGCTTAATAACTTATTAAAAGAGCTTGTGTACTAATATGTAACATAATTAAATCTTTTTTATTTTAATGTTAAAATTTTAATGCTATGAAAGAATTAGAATTTATTGATATTATTAAAAAAACATTAGATAATGACACTCTTATTGGTGATGATTGTGCATATTTAAAAGATTTGGATATATTTGTTACGCATGATACCCTTGTTGAAGATGTTCATTTCTCTATGAATACAACATCTCCATATTTATTGGGCAGAAAATCAGTTTCTGTCAATATAAGCGACTTATGCGCAGCACTTGCAATTCCTAAATATATTACGGTTTCTTTATCGCTCCCGCGTTATATTCCTAATTCGTTTGTAAAAGAGCTTTACAGAGGGATAAATGATATCTGTAAAGAGGCAGATATTAAAACCGCCGGCGGGGATATTACAAGCAGCAGCAAAATTGTAATTTCAATATGTGCAATCGGAAAAAAAACTTCCGAATTTATTACTTCAAGAAAATTTGCAAGAATAAATGATTTGATAGTTGTTACGGGAGAATTTGGCTCAAGCGGCGCCGGACTTTACGGATTAATGAATTTCCTTTATACTCCGGAATCTTTAAAAAATATACACCTGAATCCAAAATTAAGAATTAAAGAAGCCGCCGAACTTAGAAACAATATGACAAATAATATCGCATTAATGGATACATCAGACGGTCTTATTGATGCATTATATAAAATATCAAGAGCAAGCGGACACAATTTAAAAATCGATATTAATTCAGTTCCTTTTAACACAGATTTAATTGAATTTTGCACTCATAATAATTTAAATTATAAGGATTTTATAAAATGGGGTGCTGAGGACTATGAACTTCTCGCATGCATACCTGAATCCATGTATAAAAATCTGGATAAATCAAAATTCAAGTGTATAGGTTCAGTTCAGAACAAAGATACCAATTCTTGCGTATTTATTGAGGATAACGGCAAAATTCAAAAAATTACAAAAGATATATTTGAGCAAAAATCATACAATCATTTTAAGGAGGGAAAATGATTTCGGTTATTATTACTGCCGGAGGCACCTCCTCCAGATTTAGCGGAATGAATAAACTGCTGTTTAAAATTCAAGAAAAACCGATTATTCAAATAACAACCGAAAAATTTTCTAATCTTGAATATATCGATGAAATAATAATTAGTGCAAATAAGTTAATAATCGATAATTTAAAAGAGATATTTACAAATAATAAAAAAATTAAAATTGTAACTGGCGGTAAAACAAGACAAGAATCAGTATTTAACGGATTAAAGGCATGCAGCACTAAAACAGACTATGTAATTATCCATGACGGCGCCCGCCCTTTTATAAAAGAAGAAACAATCCTAAAATGTTTAAAAAAAGCAGAAGAAACAGGAGCAGCAATTGTTGCGGTTAAATCAATTGATACAATAAAAATAGTAAATAACAAAGGTCAAATAATGTCGACTCCCGACCGAAATACATTATGGAACGCACAAACCCCGCAAATTTTTGATTATAATCTGATATATAACGCACACGAAAAATTCAAAAATGAAAATTTTACCGATGATGCACTCTTGATTGAGAAATTAGGGAAAGAAGTTTACACGGTTGAAGGAGAATATTCAAATATAAAAATTACAACTGTCGAAGATGTTAAATTTTAACTGCCAATATACGTATTTTCTTTTACAATAACGGATAATCGTCTTTTACTTCCCAACCGTCCGCTTCAATTAATACGGTACATGAATACATAGCGCCTGATGAACAATTCTTTTTATAGTTTTCGCGGTTTTTAGAAACATTAGTATTTGGACACCATGTACCCGCACAAACCCATAATTTACTATAATCATCACTCCAACCGCCAGTGCGTATATCTCGAATTTCAAATATAAAAACATCTTTACCTTTTGTATTAGGTGCTTTTTCGCCATTAATATCGTAAATTATCTCAAAAGATTCTTTATACTCCCAATTTTGACCGGAATTAGCAAAAAATATACTTCCATCATTTAAAACATAAAATTTTGATGGTGTATAACCTGTTGTATCAGTTGCGGAAAAAATTTTATAAGTAGTGTTCTCCTTTTCTTCTACAGGCATGTATTTGCCAA
>JAJQFK010000239.1:0-10410 GCA_021201175.1 Candidatus Gastranaerophilales bacterium
ATAATGCATTTCGCCGAATTAAAACATGATATTCCGAAAATTTATTATAAAAAAGAAAACAATTTCATTTTTTCATCAGATTCAACTGATAAAAATTTCTTATATATCCCATCGGCTGACGGAAAAAAATACAGAACAAAATTTCTTAAATATCACCACAATATTACTTTTTGCGGCAATCCTGCATTTTATAACCGTGAAAAGATATTATCACAAATAATATTGAATTTTGGCAGAATATCGATTTTTTGTAAATCTTATGATTTTTATAAAAGTCTTGATGAAATATATAAAAACGGATTACTTAATAATTATCATCTTGAACTTTTTAGGGATTCTTATAAAGGCTATGTTGAATCACAGCAGGAACTTGCACAAATATTTATTTCTTCAAAAATTAATATAGATATGCCCTCCGGCGGTATCAAGCCCTATAATTACAGATGTATTGAGATTATGGCATCGGGCGGATTTTTAATCACCCCATTTAGTAATCAATTAATAAAACAATTTGACGATGGCAAAGAACTTGAAACATATAATACGGAATCGGAACTTATAGATAAAATCGCTTTTTATCTTGAAAATGTAAACATTTCACGCTTGATTGCATCAAAAGGCAAAAAAAATGTATTAAGCAGTTGTTCTTTTTATGATAGACTTAAAAAGGGGTTAAAAGTTATATATGACAAAAATTCTTGTAATAGATGATGATACCGCTATAAATGAATTAATAAAAGTTAATCTGGAACTTGCGTATTATACCGTCGTCTGCGCTTTTGACGGAAATAAAGGCTGTGCGCTTGCAAAACAAGAATTGCCCGACCTTATTATTCTTGATGTTATGATGCCGGAGGTCGATGGATATACCGTTGCAAAAAGAATCAGAGAAAATGAAACAACAAAAGATACTCCGATAATTATGCTTACAGCGCTTAATATGCTTCAGGATAAAGTTAAAGGATTCAATATCGGGATTGATGATTATCTGGTCAAACCGTTTGAAATGGAAGAATTACTTATTCGGATAAAGGCTCTTTTAAAACGCTCAAATAATATCCCGAAATCATTTGCCATAAAAGAAGTTCTTTCTCAAGGCGATATTACATTAATTCCCGAAACTTATTCCGTTGAAATTAACGGACAATCCGCAAAAGTTACCCCTATTGAATTTGAAATAATTAATCTTTTAATGCAAAATTACGGGAACATGGTTTCAAGCGCCAAAATATTAAACGATGTATGGGGATATTCATCTGATGACGCCGTAGAAACTATACGAGTCCACATGCGGCATATAAGAACAAAATTAGATAAAATATCAAACGGTAAAAAATATATTGAAACTATATATGGCGGCGGTTACAGATTAATTCCGGAAGGCGCCGGCGTAAAATCAGTATAAAATCCTGTACCGCGAGAATTTTTTGATGATTTTTTTTAAAATTTTAGGACAAAATTAAATCATCTTCTTGCTAAATTTAAAGTTAAATTATACAATATTTATTGTAGATAACAATTTAGTAATTAAACTTTTAATTCCTATCGCAATTATTTACAAGCATTAACCAATTTAAGGAGAAGACCAAACATGTACGAAGACGAAAAGCTTATTTGCGAAGATTGCGGAAGTGAATTTGTGTTCACCGCGGGCGAACAAGAATTCTTTGCAACCAAAGGACTTGTTAACAAACCTAAACGCTGTCCTGAATGCAGAAAAAACAGAAGACAAAAAAACAGAAAAAAGTTATATGAAGTAACTTGTTCTAAATGCGGATGTCAGACTAAAGTTCCTTTTAAACCGATTGAAGGAAAAGAAGTTTATTGTAAAGACTGCTACGCGGCAATGAAAGAAGCTGAATAGTATAAGCCGGTATCGCCCTTTTTCGGGCAATTTAATATTATTTAAAATCAAAACCACCCGAATAGCGGTGGTTTTGTTATGTTTAATCTAGTGTCGAGCGCATTTTTCTTTGTGCTCAAACAATCTCTGCCATCTTTAGGACTGGATTGCTTCGTCGTTAAACTCCTCGCAAAGACGGTTGAGTGCCACTCACCTAACAGCTTATCTGACGAATACAATCAAGAAAAAAAAGAGATTCCGGTTATTGGGAATCTCTTTTAACTTATTTATGCCGAATAGGACAATCCACCCCCCGAGGCTCCCCCGGAAGCTCCTGCTGAAGAAAGGGCTGCGGCACCGCTCATTATAGAAGCCATTGTTCCTGCGGTTCCCACTCCGCCTTCATAACTGTTTTCATATGCTGTAAGATTTTCCGGTGTATACAAATCTAATGGTTTATCCTGATTATTATAACCTTTTGTATCACATGCAATAGTTCCTGCTGTTCCATTGTCGCCAAGTGCTATTGTACCCGCTGTTCCATTGTCGCCGAATGCTATTGTGCCCGCTGTTCCATTGTCGCCAAGTGCTAATGTACCTGCTGTATCATTTCCTTTTGATTCTTGTGTCGAACTTGCAAAATAACTTACATAATTACTATTGTTATTTTTGTCATAACCAAAACTACCAAATTGAATATTCATTTTATACTCTCCTATTTATTTTCGTGTCTATATATCTATAAAAACAATTTTTTTTATCCGATTTCAGAACTTTACTTTTTTGTTACAATACTTAACTTATATATAAAAAATATATAACACGTGGTGTTTTTTCTCTTTTCTTGTGGTTTAATAAAGTAATATAATTCGGTGTTGCACACAATTTTCTCGAACAAACTTAAAGCTTTAACAGAGGAGTAATTATGAAAAAACTTAATGTCGGAATAATCGGGCTTGGAACGGTAGGAACAGGTGTTTATAAGGTTCTGCAAAGTTTCAAAGATATTACAATAAAAAAAATTGCAGTAAAAAATATTAATAAAAAGAGAAATATTGAAGATTTTGATGAAACACTCCTCACAGATAATGCCTATGATATAGTTAATAATCCTGATATTGATGTTGTTATAGAAGTTGCCGGCGGAGAAAATCCGGCATTTGATATTCTAAAAACCGCAATACAAAACAAAAAACATATTGTTACCGCAAATAAAGAACTACTCGCAAAAAGAGGAAATGAACTGTTTAGAATCGCGAAAGATAACAATGTAATAATTTTATATGAAGCGGCAGTTGCCGGCGGAATCCCTATTATCATGCCGGTAAAAACAATATTATGCGCCAATAAAATAACTAAAATAGCCGCTATTTTGAACGGAACTACAAATTATATACTAACTAAGATGGCGGAAAAAGAACTTTCTTATGAAACCGCACTGAAACAAGCACAAGAATTAGGTTACGCTGAAACAGATCCTACGGGAGATGTTGAAGGTTATGATGCAGCATATAAGATTTCTATTTTATCTACAATTTCATTCAATAAAAAAGTTGATATAAATAAAATCTATAGAGAAGGAATAACAAAAATTACCGCAAATGACATTATTGCAGCAAAAGAATTAGGATATAAAATAAAATTAATTGCGATGGGTCAGGTCTTAGAAAACGGAAAAATAGATGTAAGAGTCCATCCAATGATGGTCGCGAAAAAGCACTTACTTGCGAAAGTCGGAAATGCGCTTAATTCTATAATGGTAACCGGTTATCCGGTAGGAGAACTCGTATTTACGGGGGCAGGTGCCGGTGCAGAGCCTACGGCAAGTTCCGTAGTAGGAGATTTACTTGTTCTCGCCAGCGAATTAGAAACTACAGACTCGCCTTTACCTCAAGCAATATGTAATCATACTGAAATTGCAGAACAAATTGATATTGGCGATACATATAATGAATATTATATTGCTATTAATGCCGGCAACAACCCCGGAGTTATCGGTATTATTGGTTCTATATGCGGAAAACACAATATTAACATTTCAACAATAATGCAAAAAGGCATAAATCAGGATAACACAGCGGAAATAACCGTAATTACAGAAAAAAGCAAAGAATCAGATGTTCAAAATGCATTAAATGAACTTTTAAAATCAGAATGTATAAATAAAATAAATAATTTATTAAGAGTTATGAGTTAGGAGAATTTTATGGAAAAATATCATTATCAGGGCTTAATTAACAGATACAGAGAATATCTTCCGGTTACGGATAAGACTCCGATTGTAACTTTAAACGAAGGAAACACCCCTTTAATAAAAGCGGAAAATCTGGCAAAAAAAATAGGATTAAAGGCAAATATATATTTAAAATATGAAGGCGCAAATCCTACAGGAAGTTTTAAAGACCGCGGAATGACCATGGCAGTTACAAAAGCCGTGGAAGATGGTTCTAAAGCAATAATATGCGCTTCCACCGGAAATACAAGCGCAGCAGCCGCAGCTTACGGCGCTAAAGCAGGGGTCAGAGTTTTTGTTTTAATACCTGACGGATATATTGCACTTGGAAAATTATCACAGGCTATGATGTATGGCGCTGAAATAATTGCAATTAAAGGAAATTTTGATGAAGCTTTAGAAATGGTTATAGAAATTTCTAAGAATTCTCCTATAACTCTTGTAAATTCAGTAAACCCTTATAGGATTGAAGGACAAAAAACAGGCGCATTTGAAATAATTGAAGCACTGACTGACGCTCCTGATTATCACTTTATACCGGTTGGAAATGCAGGAAATATAACGGCATATTTTAAAGGTTATGAAGAATTTTTTGCATTAAAAAAATCTACTCATCTGCCAAAAATGATGGGATATGAAGCGGAAGGCGCTGCCGCAATTGTTAGAGGCGAAAGAATTCTTCATCCCGAAACAATTGCTACCGCCATCAGAATAGGGAATCCTGCAAGCTGGAAACAAGCTGAAAGAGCAAGAGATTTATCTAACGGAAAAATTGACAGTGTTACTGATGATGAAATTATTGAAGCATACAAATTAATGGCATCAACAGAAGGTATTCTTGCCGAACCCGGAAGCGCCGCTTCCGTTGCAGGTCTAATTAAAGCTGCAAAACAGGGGTTAATTAAAGAAGATTCTGTTTGTGTCTGTATTTTAACCGGAAACGGTTTAAAAGACCCCGACAGCGCTATTAAATACTCTAATGCTCAGGTAAAGAAAACTAATGCCGATTTACATGAAATTCTAAAAATTATAAATCTATAACATAAATTGAGTCAACGTAATTCATATTAAAAAAGATGCGGAATATTTAAACCGCATCTTTTTTGTATTTCATTAGTTATAATCATTAATCTTTTTCACACGGATATGTTAATTTAAAAATTAATGCCGCAACAGCACCTGCAACTAAATTAGCAAGTATCGTATAACCTGCGGCTGCCCATGAAATTGATTTAAATAAACCTAAAGATATTGCTACAGCAGGATTAAATGCGCCGGCACAAAGAATTCCGCCGACACTTATTGCCCCTGCAAAAACAGTAAGCCCGATTGCAAGTCCATAATATGAATTTCCGTTTGTTTGTTTAGTTGTAGCAGTTTGAAGAACTACATAACAAAGTGCAAAAGTAAATAAAAATTCTGCTATTAATAATTTTTTTAGACCGAAATCTGATACTTGAAGTGTATATGCATTTGCACATGTTATAAATTTAAACAGATAAACGGCAATTACACCGCCAACTACTTGAGCTGCGGCATAGGGAGCAAATTGTTTCCATGACAATGCGCCTCTTATTGCTGCTGCAAGCGATACCGCCGGATTATAATGCCCGCCGGAAATATATCCGCCGGCATAAATCATAACCGTTAATACAGCTGCTATTGCGAACGGCGATAAAATACCCTGTGCATAATAAGATACTGCAACAATAGTAAACACAAGAAAAAATGTTCCTATTAACTCTACCAGATACTTCTTTAAGTTTTCTATCATAAAACCTCCTTAACTAACATTCACTATTATAATTAATATTATGATTATTTTACTAACTATTGGTCACAACATTAAGAAATATTACAAAAAATATAAAAATTTGAATTAAAAACTAAAGTTTATTTTTAAATTGCCGATAACTAATTATGTAAGGTTAATAAAATAACCAAGATAGTTGTAAATAGTTGTTCTCGAAGGATTCCCTGTTATGAAATTTTTAAAAAGTTTTGTTGTGCTTTTCAGCGCATTAATTTTAATGAGTTTTTCTAATGTTGCATTAGCAACAGATTTTACCGCAAATACAAAGCAACCGGTCTTAACTGAAGCATTAAACAGATTAGAAGCAATGAATAACAGAAAAGTTATTAATGTTATTCAAGGTCAAAATTCAACAAACAGACCTATTAAAATAATGTTCAGAAATCTTGAAGCATTAGGTTACGGCACTTGTGAAGCTGTTACCGCAAAAACTACAGAAGGAAATCTTGTTATTTTAATCAGTTCTAACTATAAAACAGCCCCCGTTGAAGCAGTTGCTTGCTTAATTGCTCATGAAAGTGTTCATCATGAAAATACAAAAACTTATGAAGAAGAAGTAAGAGCTTGGACTACAGAAGTTCAAACATGGGTCGCTTTTACAAATGCTAATCCTTCTTTAAAAGTTAGTGATTCAAAATTAGTTAAAAGATTAAACTATTTATCTAAATTATATGCAAAAGACGGTAATCAAATGACTTCAATTGCAAGTATTATAGCTAATAATCCGGCTTATTCTTCATTAAAAAGATCCTAATCCCATATACTTACTTTCATATTACATTTGCTACAATCGAATTCAACAAGATACTTCTTGTTGAATTCATCTTTTAAGATAAAAGGTTCAGAATATTTTGTTCCCGTTTTTAGTTTTGAACATATTCCTAATTGATTTTTTATGCAATATTTTGAAGTCATTAAATCTATATTTTTAAAATCCTTAGTTGCTTCCGGCGCCTTTTGCGAAACAAAAACCCCTCTTTTTTTATAAAACAATTCAGCCTTATCATTGTATATATTTGCTTTATAATCTGCCGACACTTCAGGGTAAGTAATTATATTTATTCTTGATTCTCTTTTTTTATATTTATAATTTTTTGCCCTTATTTTTCGTAATTTTGCCGTAAGATTTCTTCTTATTTCATTTAATACACAAGTCCTTATAAAAGGAATTGTTTTAAATTTTATATCAACTTTACTTACTTGAAATTCAGTTTCTCCTGTCTTTGATAACTGCACTTTCATTGTCGTAATTGACTTATCTTTATTTTGTGCAGCTTCAAAATTTTTAGAAATAATATTAACAGCACTGTTATTTTCTTCATCATAAATAATAAATATATAGCCGGTATCTGTTTCTCTGACCTTTATTTGTGTATTTATTTTTCTTAAAATATTGGAGTTTTTAACTTTATTTTCAAACTCTTTATTGTAGTTTCTGTAAATTTCAATTCCGGACTTTATACCTTTGATATTAGAGGGGAATATAAAATTTCCTTCTGTTTTATTAATATTTGTTCCGGTTAATTCTTTATTTTCATTAAAAAAGCAAATTCCATCCCCATTATTTAGGACATTAGAATTTAAAACAAAATAATTTTTTTTAACATCTTTTATAACTCCTATATATTCTCCTAAGGAGGAGGAGTAATTTACACAGGCGATATCTTTTTTTTCTCCTGTTATATTAAAATCAGTATATCCGCGGTTAAATGTTTTATATAAATCCGGCTCAAAATCACAGTATGATACACCCTTTGAAGTGCATTTTAATCCGTAATTATCAAGAATTTTATCAATCGCCTGTCTGTAAAAAGCGGTTGTATTTGTAACATACACTTCATTTTTCAGCCGTCCTTCTATTTTAAAAGAAGTAATTCCGTTTAAAATTAAGCTTTCAAGGTAATTAGAAAGATTTAAATCCTTTAGACTTAATATATTTTTATTTTTTAAAATAAAATTGCCTTTAGAATCCATTAAAGAATATTTTTTTCTGCAAGGTTGAGCACACTCTCCTCTATTTGCACTTCTTCCGCCTATTGAACAGCTCATATAGCATTGTCCCGAGTAGGACATACATAAAGCCCCGTGAACAAAACATTCTAACTCTATATTTGTATTATCTTTTATGTTTTTTATCTCATTCAAAGTAATTTCTCTCGGTAAAATTACTCTTTTAAACCCTGTTTGTTCTAAAAATTTTATTTTTTCAAGCGTATTATTATTACACTGTGTGCTTGCTATTAAAGGAATCGGCGGAAGTTCGCATTCTAATAATCCCATATCCTGAATAATTATTCCGTCAGCCTTTATTGAATATAATTTCTGAATAAGTTTTTCTGCCTGTAATATTTCATCATTATTTAATATCGTATTAATAGTTATATAAACTTTTACTCTATAAATATGCGCAAAATCAATCAGTTCTTCTAAATCCTGAATAGTATTTCCGGCTTGAGCTCTTGCACCGAACTTTGAATAACCGATATATACAGCATCCGCTCCGGCTTTTATTGCCCGAATTGCTGTATTTTTATTATTTGCGGGAACAAGAAGTTCAAATTCCCGCGTTTTTAAGTTTGTTTTTAAGTCCTTGTCTGATTTCAAGAACATCTACTCCTAATCTGCTTAAAGCTTTCATCGCAACAGAATCCGGCTGATTGCATATTGCAAAAAGCAAATCATCTGCTGTGGTTTTAGTTTTATTTTGTGATTTTGCTATATTCCAGGCATCTTCAAGAATAAGCTTTGCTCTTTGACTAAAAGTTATTTCATTACTTCCGTAATCTTCATTTACACCAATTAATTCTTCAATGATTTCTCTTGCATCTTTGACGGTTATTCCTAAGTCTTTCAATACTTCCGCAGCAATACTGTTAGATTCAAGTATAATTCCCAAAAGTATTAATTCACTGCCGACAATACTATTTCCGATTCTTCTTGCCTCTTGTTTTGCAAGCCTCATTACATATAAGGTTTCATTTTTTTGCTTTTCAATCGGCTGAAGAATTGTATCCTCGAGAACAAACTCATTAACATTCAATTCTTTTAAAATATTATATGCAATCCCCTGTTTAGACTTTAATATCCCCAGTACAATATGCTCAGGCAAAATTGAAGCCGTACCTTCTTCTCTTACTATATCAAGTGCGCTCATCAATGTTTTTAATGCATTAGGAGTAAATATAATTTGCTTATCACCAAATTCCGCTTGTCTTGAGGAAATTTCTTTTAATTTATCAGAAAATGTTTCTGCCGTAACTCCGAAACCGGCAAGTATTTTAGTTATATCAGAATTATTATCCTCCAATATTGACAGCATTATCTGCTCTGTTCCAAGTATTTCATAATTTGAAGCGGAAAGTTTTGCTATTGCTTTATCAAAAATTTTAGAACTATCTGAACTTTCCAATATTGAAATTATGCTGTCGCCTTTATCATTTCTCCTTCTTTTTTCAATAATTTCCGGATGTTTAACCTTTTTTGGTTTATGAGATGAAAATACATTATAAAACATTGATTTCATTTTTTCCGTATCAACACCTTTTTCTTTTAAAACTTTTGCAAGTTCTAATTCGGGGAATTCCCATATCGCAAGAAAAATATGTTCAGGTTTTACATAGGAATTACCAAGAACCTTAGCTATAGAAAGCGTTCTTTGAAATATATCTTTTGAGGAATCAGAAAATTTTACAAATTCAACCGGTTTTACAACAGAATGCTTATTTAAAATTGTTTTTATTTCATTTTTTATATCTTCTAAATTAATTTTATAGACAGCAAATGTTTTAACTATAAAACTTGAAGAATCATTCAAAAGCGCCAAAAGTAAATGCTCCGGATAAATTTTTTCATGATTAAATTCAATTGCATAAATTTGCGCAGATTTTACAACTTCAATAGCTTTTTCGGTAAATTTTTCAAACAAAATGCATTTCCTTATAGATGATATACAATTGATTTTACCACATAAGAATTTATTTGTAATCTCTCAATCGATAATATTTTCACAAACAGCCTTTACTGCCGCCTGAACTCTGTCCGTAACACTCATTTTTTGTAATATATTCGCAACATGTGCCTTAATAGTATGTTTACTTAACATTAATTTTTCGGCAATTTCGATATTTGTTTTACCCTCCGATACATATTTTAAAATCTGAATTTCCCTTATTGAAAGGAGTCTATAGCGTGAATTAATTTGATTCTTTTTCCCTCCTGAAATATTCTTTAAAAGCGTAGTTAAATTTTCTTTTTTAATTTTAAAGTTCACAATAATATTTCCCTTGATAGTACGTACTATTTTAGGATTATTAATTCTGCACAATACATTTAATTTCTTTTTAACATTATCAGATGTCATTATTTATGCCTCCGGATACTTACTTATATTGTGCCACCGGAAGAAAAAATTATACTAACATATTTTCCTATTTTCAATATTTTTGTAAATTTATTTATTATTTTACATTTCGTAATAAAAAAGCAGTTAAAAAGCAATTTTTATTTTTAGGTAACTTTGTA
>JAJQFK010000239.1:10420-11216 GCA_021201175.1 Candidatus Gastranaerophilales bacterium
CAATATCAGTTTTAAAGGTAGTTTTTTTATAGATTCTAAGGAACTTTCAAAGATACCAACATTAAAAAAAATTCAATTTTTGAAACAAAAAAATACATTAATTGACGAATTTTGTAAAACAGAAACCCCAATTCAAAAATTACAAAATGGTTTTCTGTTAAATATAAAAGATGAAAAAGAAAATACTTTTATAGAATATTTAAAACAATTTAAAATTAATTCTAAAAAAATCGAATAATTTATTATTTAATCTGGTATCGTCCGCGATTTTCGCTTCTTGGAATGCTCAAGCAACAATATTGACAGTTCATTGTATTCGCTTTGGCTCTCGCTTATTGAGAAATTTTGTTTGAAAGATTTTATAAATACTCTAAATCAGAAACATAAGTTAATTTATACTTATCCGCATTTTCTTTCCAAAATTTGTTTATAGCTTCCATGCCTTCCTTAGTTTTTTGCTGCTTAGTTGCAAGTTTGAATGCATAATCTGCTGCTATTTTGTTTGAACCAAGTTTTTTCACCTTATTGATTGTATTTTCCGGAAGTGTTTTAAATAAAACAGAGAATATATCCATTTCAATTTTTTGCATATCTTCAACTGAAAATTGTTGATTATCATATTTTTTAGCTAGTTTTGATGTTTTACCAAATTTATCTACGGCAATAATTTCTTTTAAATTTGATTCACATAATATTCGAGCATCATTGAGACTTATAGGCGGAGTGTACCATTTATTATACTTACATTTTTGTTGAGGGTGCCCATGAATTAATGACAACGATGAAGATTTAGATG
>JAJQFK010000253.1:0-3563 GCA_021201175.1 Candidatus Gastranaerophilales bacterium
GAATATGCCCTGTAAAGAATATTAAGTCGAGAGGATAAAAAAATGAGAAAATTATTAAGTACAACAATCGCAGCAGGTTTGTTAGCATCAATGACAATAGCTGCACCGTCTTTTGCACTGGATGCATCAGCATTGCCAAGCTTCAACAATGGTACAAATGTAGATGTAACAACAAGCGGTAATACAATGAATGTACAGATTCAAGGCGGTAATAATGCTGTAGGAACCGCAAATTGGAATTCCTTTAACGTTGGTTCAGATGCTACAGTTAATTTTGAATTTACATCAACAAATCAAACTTCATTAAATATGGTAAGCGCTTCAGGCGGAATGTCACAAATATATGGTAATATAACAAACTCATCATGTGCAAGTTGCAATTATGCGGCTACAGGAAAAGTAATATTAATCAATCCGAACGGTGTATTATTCGGAAACGGAGCAAATGTTAATTTGAATTCATTTACCGTATCAACATTAGAAGGTACCTATGATGCAGATTCTCACCAGTTAAGTCTTGCAAAAACTTCAAATCAATCTGATAATGGTATTGTTGTTGAAGGCGGTGCAAATATATACGGTGATAAAAACGTAACATTCGCTTCTAATAATATTGTACAATATGCAGGTTCTAAAATTTCTACAAATACAGAAATCAATGATGTAACAGGAAATGGAACAACAGCTTACGGTAATGTAAAATTAATCACAGCAGACGGTGTTAATTTCTACTATTACAAAAATGGTTCAATGAGATCAATATTAAGTACAACAGAATCCGCTGATAAAATGACAATTGCATTAAACGGTGAAATAACCTCCGGAAGTATTGATGTAAGAAATCTTTCAACAGATGAAGAAAGCGCAATCAACATAAAAAATGCTACATTGAAAGCTGTAAAAGCTGAAAAGGGCAATGACGGAAACATTTCATTACTCGCAATAAATCAAATAAATGCAGAAGATTCTTCAATGGAAGCTAATAAAATCACAATTAAATCCAACAAATCTGATGTAAAAACAAGCAAATTAGATGTAAATAACTGCCAAACAAACATATATGCAGGCAATGATATCGAAGCTGATTTAATAAATGTAGAAAGCAGAGAAAACGGTTTAGTTGCAGAAGCAGGAAAAAATGTAACAATAACAACAGACGGTACATTATCAATATCAAGATTAGTAGCTGAAAATGGCAATATGTCGATAACAGCAAATAAAGTTATAGCAGGACTTCCTTATACAGATGAAACAAAATTAGATGGTGATTCAAGTGAACGTTCATACATATATGTAGCAAACGGAACATTTACATCAAACACAGCAAATGACAGCTACGAAGTAACAGCATCGGGCGACTTAACAGCAGATGGTCAATATTATCAAAAACATCATATTCAATATGGTGACGGAGCTGAAAAAATCTTATTAGTAACCAAAACTCCTGTACCTCAAGAACCTGCTGTAGAACCAACTCCTGAACCGGAACCGATTCCTGAAATAGTTGAAGCAGATGAAAGATTTGTAATCGACGACGGACAAGCAAAAATGCTTAACAAACTTCCAAGACAACCTGAAACATATAACAACAATACAAACATACGCGATACCAGAACATCATTTGTAGATGTATTCGCAGCAGCAAGCCAGATAGAAATTGAAGAAGAATAAGGCAAAAAATACGAAAAGAAAGAGGAACTTAAAAAAGTTCCTCTTTTTTATTTGACTAATTAACCAACTTTAGGATAACATAAGCATGGGGTTATGAGGGTTTAAATTTATGAATGTAAAATTATACTGTTTACTTATTCTTTTCTTTATGGGAGGTTCTGCATTCGCCGGCGCAATTATTGATAGTAACAGCACGTCGGGACGTTCTGCAATACAATCTTCTAATGTTAACTATAACGATGATTTAGATAATGAAATTTTGTATAAAGCAATTAATGAAGTTCAAAACCAAATAAAACAAAACCCTTACGATTATTCGCTAAATGCCGTATTAATAGATTTGTATCTAAAGACCGGTCAATGGGAAAAAGCCTATGAAGAATTATCTTTTTTAAATAACATAAAAAACCAAAACAAATTAGATACGAGCGTAGTAAATAACCTTGAAACTATCCAAAAAAGACTTAAACAGACCTCCAAATACGATAAAAACCGTTCAAATATATTATTAAATATGGCAATGATATCTTTAATTACAGGCGATAATACATCTGTTTATAAGTATTTAAATGCGGCTGCAAGGGATATAAGAAATTTTACTTTATTTAAAAATGTACTTGAAAAAGCTGCCGATTCATCTAAAAATTATGAAAATGCCGTTTTTATTTGTGATGCGGCAATAATTCAAAGTCCTGCAAAGAGCGATATTAGAAAATTAAAAGCACATTATCTTGTTTTGTTAAAAAAGAATGATGAAGCAATAGAAGAATACAAATCGGTTATATATATAAATCCTAAAGATAATGAATCCAAATATGAATTATATAAGTTATTGACGGAAAAAAACATGCCCGATAAAGATTTAATCAAGTGTTTTGATAAAACAGGAAGTAATCCGGAATCTGTTTATTACGATTTAGGTCAAATTTTACTGGAAAATAATGATATTTACGGCGCAAAAAAATATACGGATATTCTTGTAAAAAAATACCCTGAAAATGTAAACGGATATATATTGATGTCTGAAATATATAAAAAAGAAGGGAATTTAGAGGAAGCTTATGAGGCGCTTTCCAAAGTCCGTGATAAAGCAGACAGCAATGAATCAATTGCAAAATATAATGTAATGCTTGCGAAATTATCAGATGAACCGTTAAGCGAAGCTAACTCATTAATGGCTAACGGATTATATTCTCAAGCGCTTGAAGTTTTAGATTCTGCCGGAAGTCAAGAGTCTTTATATGTTTTACTTGCAAAGGCAAGAGCTAATTATTTTCTGTCGAACAAACAAGCAGCTTTAGAGTTTTTAAACAGAGCCATGACTTTTTACCCTAATAATTCTGATGTCTATTGTGCATTCGGTTATATTTATTTGCAGGAAAAAGATATTGAAAGCGCACAAAAATACACAGATGAATCTTTAAAGATTAATCCTAATAACCGTACGGCAAGAGATTTAAAAGATATGGTAAATAAAGCCGAAGCTGATAAATATGTTTCGCGGATTGTTTCTTCTTTTGAATCACAAAATTATACAGAAACAATGCGATTAATTAATGAAGCTTTAAGCATAAATCCTAAAGATTCAATTCTATATTATTATAAGGGGTTAACATATATAGCGCAAAACAATTATGCGGCTTCCACAGCACCGTTTTACAAAGCTTTGGAATTAGATAAAAATACAATATTGCCGTATTTTTATCTCGGAATAGCTTTTGATAATTTGTCCGAACCTAAAAACGCTTTAATGTATTATCAAAAATTTGTAAATCTGCTGCCAAAAGAAGAATACGGGGAAAGCGAAAAAATTGATTATGCTAAAGTAAGGATTGAAAAATTAAAAAAATAATTAACAATATTTGACATTTCAACACAAATTTTATTGAATT
>JAJQFK010000253.1:3573-11213 GCA_021201175.1 Candidatus Gastranaerophilales bacterium
AATTTTTAAAACAGTTGAAATTTTTCTATCAGCCCCGGCAAGTTTAAATCATAAGCGAAAAATTAAGATAATGCACGTTGAAACAAATATCTTTGCGCGCAATCTGCCGGTCGATATTAATTTTGATGAAGATATTGAACTTACCGTATACAATAACAGAAAAGTGTATAATCTGCTTTCAAGTGTAATATATAAGAAAAGATTAAAAGATGAAAATAAAAAAAGCAAAATTCATAACAAGCGCGCCGTCAATATCGGAATGCCCGAATCTTGATTTGCCAGAATTTGCGCTCATAGGCAGATCCAATGCAGGTAAATCCTCTTTTATTAATTCATTAGTAAATATAAAAGGACTTGCCAAAACAAGTAACACCCCCGGAAAAACTAAACTTATAAATTTATTTAATGTTGATGATAAATTTGTTTTTGCAGATTTACCCGGATACGGATATGCTAAAGTTTCCGATAAAACACAAAATCAATGGCAGAAAAATCTTGAAAATTATTTATTAAAGCGTATTTCTATCGTATGTTTAATTCAATTTATAGATTCAAGACATCAGATTCAGAAAAATGATTTTCAAATGGCTGAATGGATTAAATACAACAACCTGCAATGTTTTGTAATTGCCGCCAAAGTTGACCAAATTCCTAAATCATCAATTTATAATGTATGTAAAAATTTTGAAAAGCAACTTGCACTGCCGGTATTTCCGTTTTGCAACTCAAACAGTTATTATAACTTGAAAATACTGGAAAAAATGGAAGAAATAATTAACCGGTAAATTATTTATCATACTCCTTTTCAAATCCAAACAAAGAACTTACAGATTCTCCGTCATGGATTCTTGAAATTGCTTCGCCTAATAATGGCGCTACGCTTAGTTGTGTAATATTAGACGGAAGGAAATTTTTATTTAACGGGATTGTATTTGTGACAACAACTTCTTTTATAGGCGCCTTTGCCAATCTTTCCAATGCCGGACCTGAAAATACAGGATGAGTAGCGCAAACGTATACGTCTTTTGCTCCTTTTTCTTTTAATAATTGAGCAGCCCCGCATATTGTACCTGCGGTGTCGATTATATCGTCAAACATTATACATGTTTTATCTTTTATATCACCTATTATATTTACTGCAATTGCTTCATTATGGCGGTTTCTTCTTTTATCAATAATAGCCATCGGACAATTCATTTGTTTCGCAAAATATCTTGAACGCGTAACCCCGCCCATATCCGGACTTACTATTACAATATCCTCCTGCGCAATATTTAGTTTTTTAACATAATCAACAATAACCGAAGTTGCATAGATATGGTCAACAAGAATATTAAAGAAACCCTGAATTTGACCGGTATGCAAATCCATAGCGAGTATCCTGTCCGCTCCAGCGGTTGTAAGTAAATCCGCTACCAATTTTGCAGTTATAGCTTCACGACCGGAAGTTTTTCTGTCTTGCCTTGCGTACCCGTAATACGGAATTACAGCAGTAATTGTTTTTGCGCTTGCACGTTTAAAGGCATCTATTATTATTAATAATTCCATTAAATTTTCATTTACGGGATTACAAACGGGCTGAACTATAAAAACATCATCACCTCTGATACTTTCTTCTACCTGCACATATATTTCACCATCTGCAAAATTTTTCACAATCATCGGACCGACGGTTGTACCCAAATATTCGGCGATTTCTTGTGCAAGCTGCATATTTGAGCGTCCTGCAAAAAGTTTTATATCATGTGTAGGATTAATAGTTTTTTCCCCTTGCGGGAATGCCAGTTCTAATTCCATCATTTACTGCCTCCAGAGTATTGTTCAATTTTATTTTTTACCCACTGAGAAAAAATTTTAAGCGGGGAACGGGTTATCGCTAAAGCATAAGGTTCAACATCTTTAGTAATAATACTTCCTGCCCCTGTCGATGCCATTTCTCCCAGAGTTACCGGCGCCACAAGAACAGAATTTGAGCCTGTATTAGCACCGTCCTTTATTATAGTTTTACTTTTAACTTTTGTTATCGGATTGTAATTTGCTGTTATAGTACCCGCACCGATATTAACATGCGAACCCAATTCAGCATCTCCGACATAACTCAAATGCGATACATTAGTATTATCTTTTATTATCGATTTTTTTATTTCCACAAAATTCCCGATTCTTACATTGTTTCCGATAACAGCGCCGCCGCGAATATGCGAAAACGGACCTATTTTACAATTTTCGCCTATTTTATTTTTGCCGGTAATATAAACGTTGGGAAGTATAATTGTATCAGCCCCTATTTCAGTTTCGGAAGAAATATATGTTGATTGCGTATCAACAATCTGTACTCCGGATTCCATTAATTTTAATATATTTCGGCTATTTAAAATTTGACAGGCTTGAGCTAGCTGCACTTTTGAATTAATTCCGAAAATTTCTTCATTATTTTCTAAAATATAAGATTGAACATTTAAATTTTTATTAACCGCCCATTTTACAATATCTGTTAAATAATATTCGCCCTGCGCATTATTGTTTTGAAGCGAACTAAATGCCCCTGATATACTTTTCCAATTTAAACAATAAATGCCGGCATTTACTTCTTTTACGGATTTTTGTTCTGTTGTTGCATCTTTTTCTTCAACGATAGCTGTAAATTTCTTATTTTTATCACGAATTATTCTGCCGTAATTTTTTGGATTATCAAAAATAGCAGACATTACAGTCAAATCTGCATGATTATGGTCATGAAAATCAATAAAGCTATTTAAAGTTTCAGAGGTAATCAAAGGAGTATCCCCGCAAACTATAATAACATATCCGTCAAAGTTACTCAGGTACGGCGCTGCCTTGTTAACTGCATCTCCTGTTCCCAGCTGAGGAGATTGTAAAACACATTTTGTATTTTCATAATTTGATTTTACAAAATCTTCTACCCTTTGTGCTTCATGCCCGATAATTACAAAATTTTCAGATACATAATCCAAATTATTTACAGAATCCAAAACATACCCTAATATTGGCTTATCAAAAATTGTATGAAGAACTTTCGGCAATTTGGATTTCATTCGTGTTCCCTTGCCTGCTGCCAAAATTATTGATTTTACTTTTTTGTCTGACATATATTCCATTTCTCAAATATAATCCGGTGCCGCCCGCTTTTAATAATACTATTTTTACATAAAAAATTAAACATGTTTTGAAGAAATGTTTCTTGCAAGCTAAGTGTTGCGTTTTGTAACAGAATTTAATCAATGTAAAATAGTTGTATACTATTAAAGCAATAGCGTTTTAACGATTTTTACAAGAAATATTTTATCATTTATTTATTAATTCATGTTTAGAAATTAAAAGAAACTGGCATATATATATTAGTTATGCGGGATTCGCCAAAGAAAAGTCAGGAAAGATATGATTTTAGAGTACAGAGTAAATGATATGCATGTTCAAGCCGCTTGGCTTAAAACACTTTATGATTTAGTTGAAGAATTAAATTGTAAATGCCAGACGTTTATTGATGAATCTTACAACAGAAGTAATAAAAATTTTGACAGAATGCGTACGATTAAAATATATGGTTCAGATACTATGTTGAGTTGGTTTAAACTTAGAATGGAAAGATATTCTCATTTTATTTTTAATTTTAATGAACAGCCCGACATAAAAAGTGATTTTGTTGAATAAACACTCTTGATAGTTGTTTTTTAATTTTAGAAGCTGCAAATGCGCAGCTTTATTTATTTTCTTTAATAGCTTCAAATGCAATAATATGGTCATCACAAACACAAAGAGATTCTCTGTGTTCAACATCTCTGCAACCATCTGTAAAAACCATATCAACATTCTCAAGGCATACAATATCGTCATCTTCATAATTATCAATAAGACATCCTATTGCACAGAATTTCATCGTACAAATTCTGACTTTTTTTGTACATTCTTTTTTGACAATATTAAATAAAGACTTTTTTGTGTTTCTCATATAATTTATTTCTCCTATTATAAGAATCGGGCGATATTAGATTATATAAAATTACAACAACTTATGAAAAAAAACATTAAACCCTCCGTATAGAAAAAATACTAATGCAGAAAACTATAAATATTTTCATAATTACCAAAAAGGAGAAATTATGAATAATATTATGAACTATCCAAAAACATTGTTCTTAACGGAAGGTATATTTTTAGTAATAATCGGTCTGTTAATGATATATTTGTCGCAGACAGCAACAATAATTCTTGCTTTTGCATTAAGTGCCGGACTTTTATTTTTAGGAATATACAGAATGATAAACTCATTGATGTTAAGAAACGAATTATCAAGCCCGTTTTTATCTTTTATGATAGGTTTATTACTGTCAATAATAGGATTGTATCTTATTTTTCATCCGGTTTTTAATGTTTTGGTATTAACCGTAAGTACAATAATTTATTTTATTATGGAGAGTATAAATTCATTTTCTATTGCTATATCATCAAGAGGATTTAAGCAAATATTTTGGATTTCAATAATTTCCGGAGTAATACAACTATTTTTAGCAGGAATAATACTAATGAGTATCCCTTACGGGGCTTTGTGGATTGTCGGAATGCTTATGGGAATAAATTTCCTATTTGTCGGAATAACAAGTATAGCGGGATATAACTACTTAAAAACGAATCTAAATCTAATTTAACCGTAAATTTTCTAAGGGGGCAGGTATAACTGCCTTCTTTTTGTTAAAAATTACTTTAGCCAATCCTTAAAACACTTTCATCTATTTTGATTTTTCATAGAATTTCATTAATACATTAAATGAAGTATTTTAAATGTGTACAAAAAAGTACATACTAGTGTATGTAAAAGTAGATTTGGATTAAAGTGTAATTTTAAGGCGGTAAAATTGTACAATTCCATATATCCGGGATATGTTAATACTTATTATCCGGGTGTAAATAATAAGCAAGTTAAAAATAAGCAAGACGAAAGAAACAATTCGGGTTCTTCTAAAAATGCTGAAAATAATTTGCAAGAAAAAAAGCAGCAAACAGGGCAGCATTCGTATTTCCCGAATGGTGAAAAAGTTGCTATTGATTATACAAAACGCCAAATAAATATACAACAGGTATTAACCGATTTTCAAAATACCGCCAATGCAATCGGTGCTCCCGAGGATATAAAATCCGAAGTAAGTTCATATCTTAGTTTGATTGAAAATCAATCTCAAAAACAAAATCCGAACCAACAAATTATTCAATCAAATCTAAAAAATGCCTCTCAAATACTTGATGAATATATAACAAATACTTTAAACAGACCTTCAAAAGTAGTTGAAAACTGGGTAGATGCACTTTTTTTACAACAAATAGATTATAAAATGCCAAAAAATGATTCTAATCAAAATATAGAATCAAATACGGCAAAAAACGAAAATCCAACTTTACAGAATGATACTTTATCTAAAAATTCAAATACCGTTGAAGAACAGGCAGTTCTTGAAACAAAAGCTGAAATTTATATACCGCAGGACACCCAATTAAAAAGGATGTTTATCCAATCAAAAAAATATGCACAAATAAATAATACAGAAAAGGCATTATCATCATTTCAAAATGCAATGGAATACGCTGAAGAAATAGGCGACGAACAAACATGCGCAATGATAAATTACGAACAGGGCAGATTGTACGATACTTCCGATAATATAGAAGAAGCACTGTATAATTATAATCAGGCTGCAAATCAAAGCACGAACAACGATATAAAAGCTAAAGCTCATATATATATGGGGCAGATATATGATGATTTTGTAAATATAGAGCCGGCAGTCAATCATTATTGCGCAGCAGTTTCTTATGCGGGAGAATCCGATAATTTAAAACTTCAATCTCAGGCACTTTCAAATTTAGCCAGATTACACGCCGAACAGTATGATAAAGATAATGCACTAATGTTTATGGATTTATCAAATACTGCCGCGGAAGAAACAGGCGATGATAAAGTACAGGGTGTAACTTATTACAAAAATGCCGGAATATGCGAAAAACTAAATGAAAACGCAAGAGCATTAAAATTGTACGGGGATTCTGCATATTCATATTCTCAAACAGAAGATAATGCAGCACTGGCAAGAGATTATCAAAGTGCTGCAGAAATTATGATAAGATACGGTAACAATGCAAAAGCCCGTAAATTATTGGCAAAAGCATATTCTGCCGCACAAAAAACATCTAATAGTTCTTTAAAAAATGAAATAACTAATCAAATTGCAATGCTGTAAACTTTAAATTTAATCCTTAGTATAGTAGAATTAAAATATAGCAGGATTAAATATGAAAAAGTTTTTTGTAATTATATTAATATTATCTTTTGCCGCATCGGGCGGAATAATTCCTCCTGTGTTTGCTGCGCCTTATGAAGGACACATAGAAGCAACTGATACAAAAAAACAAGAACAAAATAAAATATTTACAAATGAAGTAAAGAAAATTGACTCTGATAACGAAATTAATCTTGTAGTGTCACAAGTGTTAGCCGGAACAACATCTATAGAGGGGGATGAATTTTTTGCGGAAGTTTCGCAAGATGTACTTGCCGGAAGCGGTGTATTATTGCCTAAAGGTACTGTCGCGCATGGTTCAATAAGAAATATTGTTAATCCTAAACGGATGAACCGTGACGGTTATATTGAGCTTTCATTTGATTATCTTATCACTCCCGATGGACGTGAAATCCCTATTGAAGGAGATATGACATCAAGATTATCCGCTGCAAAATCTGTTGCAAGAACTGCGGGTGAAGGGATTGTTCATACTGCTGTCGGCGGTGTATACGGGGCTGTGGCGGCAATAGAACTTGCAGGCATTGAAGGGGCTGTTTTAAGCAATGGTTATACTGTTATTGGCGGTGCTGCAATAGGGGGTGTTATTGCTCTGGGGTTAAGTTTATTTAGAAAAGGAAAAGATGTATTGATATCCCCGGGAGATGAAATAAGAGTTAAAATCAGAAGTGCTGAAAAAATTCCTGTTATGACATTTGAATCTGTTCGTCAGGAGGAAATTAGCTATGACGGGCTTGATGTAAGTATTAATGATATATATCTTGAAAAAGACCCGTTTGATAATCTAAATACAATAACTTTGGATTTAGTCATTAAAAACCACTCCGGAAAAGATTTTTCTGCGTTTGATATTGCAATGATAAATGATTTACATAACAGTTATAATCCTTCGATTTTTTCTGATTATAAAAATTCACTGGCAATGAAAACAATTAAAAACGGTGAAAATATTTCTGGTGTTTTATCCTTCGCTGTTGATAATCCCGCAAGGCAGCACTGGCTTGTATTTTATGACAGAAGAACCCATAGCCCTCTGGCAAAAATATCAATAGATAATGCGAAAAAAGACTTGAACATTACAGATATTACTAAAAAGAAGAAAAAGAAAAGAAAATAATTTACTCTACGAAATTTTGCGTCATTGCTGTACATGTCAAGTAATTAGTTGTACAATTTATTGCACGAAAAATATTATAACAACTTATAAACAAGAATATGTTAGAAACAAAACCGGAGTCTTTTGTATATGGCTAATTTAAACATAATTTAAATTCAAAATTTTGTCCTCCGGACGGGGAAACTTTTTAAAAAAGTTTCACAAAATTTGTG
>JAJQFK010000048.1 GCA_021201175.1 Candidatus Gastranaerophilales bacterium
GTATATTGCTTATTTAAACTTAATTCAAATTCAAAATTTTGTCCTCCGGACGGGGGGAGTTTCTCCTGCAAAACTAAGCTGCTTCTGTTTCAAAAGGATTTCCGGAATTAACTTTTTCAAGTGTTTCAAGTACTTCCAGAGCATCTTGACTTAATTCACCATTATTATTTGCTGCTTCTTCTTGAATTTGGGTGAGAGCTGCATTATTTAATTCTTCAAGCTGTGACTCATCATTTAGTATATTTTGAATATTTTGATTTTCTTGTTCTTCTTGTGCGATTTCTCTTTCAGATTGACCGGTTATTGCTTTAGTTGCTTTTCCTGCAAGGAACGAACCTGCTATACCCCCTAAGAAACCTACTACACCGCCTATAGCCGTACCGATTCCCGGACATATTGCCGTACCGATTGCTGTTCCTACAGTGAGTCCGATTTGTTCTCCCGCGATAAACCCGACCGTATCTCCCGCTACTTTCACTAAGGACTTCCCGAGTTGCTTCATGCCTTTTTCTGCGCCAAGCTCCTTAAACGTAGGATATACTTCGGTCAAACCTTCAATAATACCGCTGAATATGAACATTCCCTTTGCGCCGGAAGATTTTAACAGATTTTTTAATTTCCCAACTTTGCCTGTAGCTTTTGCTCCTGTTTCAACAGCACTTAAACCTGCTTTTTCAAATCCGGATTTTAAACCATTTGTTTTTTCAAGCAATTTACCTGCCTTTTGAGAGCCTTTTGAAACCGCTTTTTGCAATTTGCTTTCTGCTTTTGCTATGGATTTTATACTTCCGTATGCTTCTTTTGATTTATTTACCTGTGAAACATAATTTAAAACTCTTTCACTGATTTTTCCGTCACCTTTTACCAGAGTTTTTAATGCTTCTTTATTTACTTCGCCTAATTTTTTCAAATTTTGAGCAACATAAGTATTGTTTGCTTTTTTCAATCCTTTGTTTCTTTTTAAAAGATTTACTAACGGTAAACCTTCAAAAGCTCCTGCCATTGGTACAGAACTTTTCATTGAACTTGAAAATGTATCCGGTGCTTGAGTTAAACTTACACCTTGAGTATAATTAATAATTTTTTTGATATCATCTTTGTTTGCTATAGTTGATTCTAATGCTTTTGTTCCGGCAGCTATATTTGAATTAATTGTTGCAGAATCCATATAAGTAAACCCTATTCCTTTTCTATACACATGTATATAAAGTAATTTTTCGATTCAGAATTTACTTATTCTTTTAAAAAGTTAAGTTTTATTACAAAGAATTTTTTGCAGGCAAATTTCTTTGATTTTATCAACCTTATAAAATAATTTTGAAGATGAAATAAACTGTGCCGGATTTGAACTGACATAAAATTCGGGCTGAATTTTTACACCGGAAGTATTTAGCAAATGATTATTATTAAGGTCTTTTAAAATAAATTCGGCAAAGCATTTTGCAGGATTTATAAATATATTCTCCGGCGCGAATCGGGATAAAACATTTAAAAGATAAGGATAATGCGTACAGCCTAAAATTATTTTATTCGGATTATTCAAGAGCATTTCTTCAACAAGCTGTTTTATATTTGATATACTTTCTTCATCCTCAAACAGTCTGTTTTCTACAATATTTACCCATTTTGGACATGCTGTTTCAAATATATTTACATCAGGGTTATAATATGAAATTTCTTTTTTATATGCATGCGAATGTATTGTAGCATTCGTTGCAAATACCCCGATTGAAGAATAATTTTCCATTGCTATTTGTTTAGAAACACTTTGAACAATCGGATATATTTTAAAATTATATTTATTTTTTAAATAATCATAAGTCAGCGCCGAAGTTGTATTGCATGCCATTACAACAGCTTTTACCCGTTTCGATTCAAAAAAATCAAAAATACCGGTTGTTATTTCAATTAATTGTTCTTTTGTTTTATTTCCATACGGTAAATTTTTAGTATCTCCAAAATAAATATATTGTTCATCGGGAAGTAATTTTATTAATTCTGAAAAAACGCTCAACCCGCCGACTCCGGAATCAAATACACCTATAGGACAGTTATTCATACTATTGCTCCATCAAATATTTAATTATACCGTCCGCAATTGCCTGAGCCGAATCCGTCTGCCGTTTATCAGAAATCAGAGAGCAGCGTTCCTGTTCATTTGAAATAAAACCTAATTCCAGAAGAACCGCGGGCGCCTCTGTGTGGTTTATAACATAAAATTTTGACTTAAACAAGCCTCTATCCATTGCCGAAACTTTTGACATTAATTCGTTATGTAAAATTTTTGCAAGCGAATATCCTCTATCCCAATAATAGTGAGTTTCTATACCATGTATTTCGTTTTTTACACTGGCATTTATATGTATACTTACATAAATATCCGCATTATGAGAATTTGCAGTTTCAACTCTTTCCGCAAGGGTTAATGTTTTATCAGAAGTTCTTGTCATTATTACATTTGTAAATCCCTTAGCTTCAAGAATTTCTTTAACTTTGAGTGCTATCTGTAAAGTTATATCTTTTTCAAGAATTTTACCTCTCATTGCGCCGGTATCATTTCCGCCATGCCCGGGGTCTATTATAATAACTTTATTTTTTATTTTTCTTAACTCTGCCGATTCACCCGCTGTAGTTTTCTTTGAAAAAGGTTTTATTTTTTTATCCTTTTTCATTTGTTCAGGAGTCTTAATCGGGATACTTACAGTTTTATCTTTCTTCTCCTGCGGTTCTGTTGGTGCTTTAACTGTAGTTTTTGTAAATATAAATCTCAATTGTTTTGCATTTAACGTTTCATAACAATCCACATAAGAATCAGGTTTCACGGGGAAAGTGAGTTTATATACATTATTACTTAACTGTACAGCTTCAAACCCGTTTTTATTTGATTTCGCCAGTTCGTTAAAAGAATTAATATCAAATTTTATCAAATTATAAAAAATGACATTTATTTTTTCTTTCTCTCTTTTTAATGAATAAAATACAGGGGTCGAAAAAGTTATATTTATTACATCTGTTTTTGAGTTGACATTTTGTTCTTTAAAATATGTAAGTTCTGAATAATCACCATTTAATTTTATTGAGGAAAGATTAGTTTCATCGGCAAACAGTAATGTTTGCAGATTTGATGAATATATCGGAATATATGATTCGGGATTACTTGCTTTTATTACTATTCTTGCGGTAGACGGTTCAAACTGCCCTATTTTTACCGATGAAGTTTCTGTAAGTTTAAATTCTTTATCTCTTAAATCTTGATGTACTATTGTATTTGGCAAATCAAAAATTATTCTTGAAGGATTTGTAAGCGTGAAAGGTTTTGCAATATTTATTACACCTATTCCGGAAATTACTAAATTACCGTTGGATATAGAAATCTTTTCCAGAAAATATCTTGATTTTAATTTAGCCTGTTTTTGTTCTATATTAGGTCTTACAAGTTGATTTTCTTCCTCCTTAAAAGCTTGTTGTACTTTATTGAATATCTCATCACTTTCTTTTTTATTAGCAGTAGTATCAGGCGGAATTATTATTGTTTTATCATAATAGTCTGCCGCGCTTTCTTTTGTTTCCCGATACGTTTGAGTTAAATATTTTTGCGTTGGAATTTCATCATTCAGCTTTATTATTATGTTATTTTTTATTGTGAGCACTTTTATTTTAGAAGTATCATAATCAGGAGAATTCCATATTACGATACGAACAATATTTGGATTTATTGAGTTTTGTGCAATTCGGACTTTTTCCAATTTGCTGTTTTTTATTTCAAATGTTGAATTTGGAAAAGTTATAGCGGCATTTTCAATATCAAAAAAGACTCTGTCGGGTTCCGTTAGTGTTTTTTTAGTAATTTTAAAATTGGTTAATATAGTGCCGGAAGTTCCCAAAAATATTATTGAATCCGAATTATCAAAGTTTATACTATTTATTTTTAAATATTCTTCTGCCACCGCCTCATTTGCAAAAATTTCGCACAAATAATTCCCCGCTGCAAAAAACGGTGCCATAAAAGATATGATATATACAAAAATCAGTACTATTAACTTCTTTATCATTATATATCTATAATAAACTTAATCTTAGGAATATCAAATATTTAACAATAGACTAATAATCAAGATTTACCTGTGAAAATAATACTATTTTATTTTTTCCGCGTTTTTTTGCATTATAAAGTGCATGTTCAGCATATCTGATAATTGTATTAGATGTTTCTTCAACATTATCCATATAAGGAAATGCACTAATACCGCCGGAGATTTTCACCGGATGTCTTTCATCTTCGCCCGCAGGAATAAATGACATTCTTTCAACATCCCTTCTAAATCTTTCAGCAAATATAAAAGCATTTTCCTCGGGTGTATCCGGAAGTATAACCATAAATTCTTCATCACCGTATCTGGTTACTATATCTTCTTTTCGTGCAAGTCCAAGCAGCATTTCTGCTATTTTTTTCAGAAGAACATCGCCCCATTCATAGCCATACATATCATTTATTACTTTAAAGAAATCTATATCAAACAAAATACACGAAACTGTTGAATTATATCTCTTTGCTCTTGACATTTCAGAGTCTAATCTTTCAAGTAAAAATTTACGATTATGCAGCCCTGTAAGTTCATCAGTTGTCGCAATATTATTTATTTTATCTTTTAATTCTTTTACTTTCATCAAGTTCTTTAATCTTACAGATAATTCATATTCACTCACCGGAGTAACGATAAAATCATAAGCTTCTGCTCTTATTGTAAGATTTTCGGGAATTTCATCCGCTATAATTAAAACCGGAACAGGAAATTTCATTATCATAGATATTTCTTTTAGTTTTTCAAAAGAAATATCAAAGATTGCCGCAACCGGAGAATCAATCCCTATATTTTTTATGTCATCAATATTCTTTACTTCAACCTGAACATCTACAAGCCCCTGACATATTAACTCAAGCTCCGATTTTCCGTTTTCTGTATATATTATAAGATTACCCATTAAATTAACCCTTTCTGTATTACATTTATTTTATCAAATTTATTATAAAAGTTCAAATATAATCTGTAACACTGATTTAATAATATTTTTGTGTTAATATAAAATTATTCGGCATACCATAAAAGGAGAAGTTATTATGCAAAACTATACAAAAGATGATTATTTAAAACTATATGATAAATCGTTGGAAGAATTGATTGAAATATCAAATACAATTACAAAAAATAACTTTAGCAACAAAATAGAAGTATGCAGTATTATAAGTGCGAAAACAGGTGGATGTTCAGAAAATTGCAAATATTGTGCTCAATCAAAACATAATCACGCAAATATTGAATGTCATTCTCTTTTAGATGTTGAAACAGTAAAAAAAGCGGCATTAAGTGCAAAAAACAACGGTGCTTCAAGATTTTGCATTGTAACCTCAGGCAGAAAACCCGATAAAAAAGAATTTGAAAAAATCCTTGAAATGATAAAAGCTGTTTCATCAATTGAAGGTCTACACTGCTGCGCTTCTTTAGGAATACTGAATGAAGATGAAATAAAAGAAATTAAAAAAGCCGGCGTAGAAAGATACAATCACAATATTAATACTTCAAAAAATTTTCATAAAAACATTTGTACTACGCATAATTTTGAAGATAGAATCAGAGTTAACAAATTGATGGCACAAGAAGGAATAGAAAATTGCTGCGGAGTTATTATAGGAATGGGCGAGTCACGAAGTGACAGAATCGATATGGCTTTAACCTTAAAGGATTTAAATCCCAAAACGGTTCCTATAAATATTTTAAATCCTATAAAAGGAACTCCTTTAGAAAATTGTTTTGATACAATTACTCAAGAAGAAATCCTTAAAACAATTTGTATTTTTAGAATTATTCTTCCAAAAACAATGCTTCGCTACGCCGGCGGCAGAAATATCCGGCTAAACAAAGAAAATCAACGCAAAGGCATTATTGCGGGAATTAACTCTATTCTTGCAGGTAATTACCTTACAACTGACGGGAATGACATTAACAGTGACAAAGAAATGTTAAATGAATTAAATCTTGAATTAACAAAGTAATATTATGGATACCGAATATAATTCGTTATACCTAAACATAAAGTAAACATTGACAAATACTTTTCTTTGGAGTTTTATTATATTATGAAAAATACAAATTATAAAAATAAAAATATAAACACCGTTTGCTGCTGTACTAAGTTTTGTATAAGAACTTAGAAGTTTTGTGAACCTTGTTTATAGATAAATAAAATTATAAGTTCTTGTTTTTTACAAGAACTTTTTTTATGGAGGAAAAATGGAAATCAATAAAATTCAAGATAATACAAGTTTTAAAAACGGCAATATGGGTTTATTGTCAAAAGGACTATATACCCTGAGTAATAACGACATGTTAAAAGCTGCCGGAATAGATTTTTTCTGCACGGATACTCAAAGAACAGTGCTGGAATATAAAAACAGGGGCAAAAATGCCGGAATAGAAATGGGATTTAGAGAATATACAGGAACATTTATAGTCGGATTTTCAGCAGCACTTTTTGCTTTATTAACTTCAAAGGTTTTATCTAATAAATATAAACCCGATGTCAAAATTAATCCTTCGTCATGGGCGACAAATGATGCACTTGACGTATTTAACAATATTTATAAATCAGGAAATAAAACTCCGGAAGATTTTATCAGAAATACATTTAATTCATTAAGCGGAACTATAGGTAAAAAAAGAAAATCATTTAATTCAATCCCTAAAGAAAAAACTGAACCTATTATTGAAAAAATGACCGAATTAATTAAAAAACCAAATATCGATAAAAAGGAATTAAAAAATTCATTAAAAAATATTCAAAATGAAACAATAAAAGTTCTTGGTGCGGATAATGAAATATTTATTAAGTCAGGCGGTAAGGAATTAAAATCAAATTTAAGCCATACTCTAAGAGATATAGCAGATACAGGCAGAAATGTATTTTTTAAAGAGGGGGCTGATATAAATTCCGTAATTCAAAAATTAAAAATATTAAACAAATCAAGAATAATGCTGGCTATACCATTATCAATGACATTAGCAATTTCAAATCAATATATAAACAGACGCATTACAAAAGCAAGAACAGGCATTGATAATTTCGTAGGAGAAAACGGATATGAAAACAATGTAAAAAATAAAACAGAACAGAAAAAAGAAAAAGGATTGTTATTAAAAAAACTATTATCTATCGGAATATTTTTAGCAATGTTGACAAAAACAATGGGAATAAAAAATCCCGCAGACATAATAAACAAACTTGAATTCAACGGTCCCGCCACCGGGGGAAACACAATAAAAACAATATATGCGACTCTTATAACAGGAAGAATTTTAGCGGCTAAGGATTCTACGGAGTTAAGAGAAACTAATACAAGAGATTATCTGGGATTCTTAAACTGGCTTGTATTAGGAGATTTTGCAGCAAAAGGAACAGCGCAACTTTTAGATAGAAATCAGGAGAATCTGTTTAATATTTCAAAACAGGGAAACGGCATTAAACATTGGCTTAGTGATGTATCTTTAAAATCCCAAAAGGAAATATTAGCAGGCAGCGGCAACGTAAAGAAAAATTTAAGAAATTTAAATATTGCACAACTCTCCGGAATTATGTACAGCGCGCTAATGCTCGGCTTTGTATTACCAAAACTCAATATTTGGATTACGCAAAGAAAAGCAAAGAATCCGGAACATAATCCAGTGTCGTCCGCATTTTTCGATGACTCCTCGTCCCCGAAAAATTGGGGCTCATTCAAGAAAAATTATGATGTTTTAAGTATTGATGAATTTATTCAAAATTCCGCCAACTCAAGTTTTCATGGTAACATGAAAACAAAAGAGAAAACTAATGAAAGATACCAGAGAAAAACAATTAACACAATGCCTTGAAAATTATTTGCTGGCAATATATGAATTAGTCAAGCAAAATAAGGCTGCAAGAGTTAAAGATGTATCAACTTATATGAAAAAAGGCGCACCGGCAACCTCTGATGCCATAAAAATGCTTGCTGTTAAAGGATATATAAATTATGTTCCGTACGGAATTATTACTCTTACTTCTAAAGGAGAAAAAAAGGCACTTCAAAAAATTGAGCGTCATGGAATAATTTGTCGTTTTCTGGCAAATGTTTTAAAAATCAATGAAAAAGAAGTCAGTATTTGTGCTGAAAATATGGAATATTCCATGAATGAAATTGTCTTGGAGAAATTTGTTAATTTTTTATGTTTTATGGAAAAATGTACCTGCAAAGAACCAAAATGGGTGAAATCCTTTGAATATTATGATAAAAACGGCAAAATGCAAGATAAATGCGATATTTGCAGCAGAAACAAAGAAAATTTTGATAACAGCAAATGCTGCGGCGCTTGCCGGACTAACTAATTCAGTTCTATGTTGTACCTGCTATATATAATTCAATGAATATTTAAGAGTCTTTAATATTCCCCCTGAAATCAGGCAATAATTTTGGAAACATATACTTTATATAATTATAGTATATGTCATATCTACTTTTGCTTTTCAAACATTTATCGTCTGAAATGCAGAAATTGAAAGATTAATTTTCATCAGGTACAAAATGAATAATATAACAACGGGTTATAATCCTTTTCTCCGAGAGGTGAAAAGAACAGACACAAAATTAATAAATATAAATAAAAATAAGTCAGTATCTTCAAGCAGCATAAAAGATGATACGTTTTATTATGCCGGAAATAAAGAAACAAAGGCGTTAAGGCAGGATTTTGAAAAAATAAAAAGCCAACAGGGAATAATTGGTAAAGCCTGGGATGGAATAAAAAATTTATTCGGAATGAAATCCGGCTCAAAAAAAGTTGAAGAAGTAATAAAGCAGGCTGAAAAAGGCGAAATAACAACAGAAGAAGCAAAAGAACGCATAAAAAAATATGAAGATGGTCAAAAAATGTGTGTTGATGTTGCTGCTGATATGGCTTCGGGTATTGTTGCCGTCGGTGCATTTGCCTTAGCCGTACCGACAGGAGGTGCTTCACTTGCGGTAGGTTTAGCCGCCGCAACGGCAGCGGGTGCAGGAGTTAAAATAGGAATAAAAGCCGGCGACGCGGTTGCAACAGGAAAAGAATATAATAAAAAAGATTTATTGTATGATTTTGCCACAGGAGCAGTTAACGGTTTATTTGCGCCAATCACAAACGGAATAGGAGCAAGCCTGACAAAAACATTAGGGAAAAAACTGGGGCTTAAAGTTGTGGAAGAAGGCGCAAAAGAAGTTGCGGGACAAGGAATTAAACAGGCTGCAAAATCCGTAATTTTAACTCAAAGCGTAGATGTAATAGGCGGAACAATAGGGCAAAGAGCATTGGCACTTGGAGCAGGAATGGCTGTTGACGGTGCTTTAGGCGGAGCTTCGGATAATATGGTAAGAGCTGCACTAAACGGCGAAAACGTTATTGAAGCCGGTATTCAAGGAGCTGTAGGAGGAGCAATTGCCGCACCTGTTATTGGCGGAGGATTTAGAATTGCCGGAAAAGCCGGTCATGCTTTGAACAATAAAATTACAACTAAACTGGTTCTTCCTGACGGTCTTAATACTAAATTTAAACAAGGCGAAATTGGGGATTGTGCTTTGCTTTCAACTATAGACGGAATGTTAAATAATCCTTCATCTGCCCAAAATCTCAAAAAATCCATAACAAAAACAGCTTTCGGGGATTATAACGTTAAAATAGGTGATGAAATAGTGCATGTCGCAAAATCATCTCTGACCGATGAAATGCTTTCTGATACAACAGGAATTAGAATATTTGAACAAGCTTATAAACAAATATCCGGTGATATAGACGGCGGATTCGCCGAAACAGTTGCAAAACAATTCGGACTTAATCCCGTTCATATCACAAACGACACCATAACAGATGAATTACTTGATAAAATAGCTAAAGAACAAAATAACACCGTCCTTTCTCTGGGTACGCTTATTGATACTGACGGAAATATAAGCTCTAACGGAGCACATAGGCATTATTTCACAATAAAGGATATCGATGCGGATACAAAAACCGTCAAAATCACAAGCCCTTATGATACTTCCAAAACAATTGAATTATCTTATGATGATGTAAAATCTTTAGGAATTTCAATCGACGGTGGAAGTTTAAAAGAAACTGATTTACCTAATATCGCAAGAAATATAGACGATGAAGTATTTAAAGGTATTGATATTAGTTCTAACAGAGAAAAATTTGAAAATAGTTTTAATTGCACCGAAGAAGAAATTAATAATATTATCAAAGAATCCATCCAAGGAGGTTCACAATATAATTTAGATAGTATTATTGCCAATTTAGAATTAAATGATATTTCTGTAGATGACTTTATTAAATTAGTAAATAAAAATTTAGATGGGGAATCTTTTGAAGATTTTGGAGATATTGCAATTTCTGAAGCATTAAAATCTTTAACCGTATACAAAAATCTTACACATAACAATGTCTTTGACGGTTTTAAATTATCTTTGGAAGAAATTGATGAATTATATCCGGCTATAACCGAAGGAGATGTTAATAAAATTTATGAAATATTATCAAATAATAACTCTGAAATTGCAAAAGCTTTCAAGCAAAATGGAATTATTGAAAACAACATAAGTACAATATACAGTTCAGCAACAGACTCAGGATTTTCTGCAATTAATCCGGACAACATTGTTGATATAGGAGAAATTAACGGCAAAAACAAAAAAATATTTTTCCCTGACGGAACAACGGTTTCTCATGTTAAATCTGATATAAATAGCAGTGATTTAATTAAAAGCAACCTGATGACAATGGACTTGATAGACCTTTGTACAAAAAATAATATTGAACTTCCAGATGGCAAAATAAGAATTACTCCTGAATACGGTGATGCAATAAAACTGGATGTTTCTATACAAGAGATTGCTGAGAAAGCACAAAATTCCGGGATTGACAGCTTGTCCTCACAAGAAATACACGCATTAACAGACACTTTTGACAATATGTATAACGATAACAGCAGTTTTAAAAAACAAGTTGAAAATTATATCAAACAAAATCAATCTAAATTTAATAACATATATAAT
>JAJQFK010000159.1 GCA_021201175.1 Candidatus Gastranaerophilales bacterium
GAATATTGATGTACCTGATGTATCTGTAAAAGAGGCAAAAAAAGATTTAAATGAAAAAGAATCAATTTACAAAAAAGCCTCCGTAATCACAAAACAAAATCGCACCTATAATATTGAGAATGTTATTTACCGGATTAAAAATAACCTTCCCGTTCCGTCTGTCGTATTAGATGAATTCCGGACTGAACTTGTTAAATATAAAAAACAAATGAATCAGAAAAATATAGATTCTTATATTGAAAAATTAAACTCAAAAATTAACTCATTAGAAACATCTTTTCAATCTAAAAAGGTAAAAGATAAACATAAAAAAGATTCACAAGAGTTGCGGCAGGAATTAAATAAAGCGCAGCAAATGAAGTTTCTGGATGATAATATTACGGATGTAATTGCTGAAAATTATAAATTTATAAAAAAATATCCCGTAAAAAAAGCCTACAATGATTACAAAAAATGCAAACAAACATATTCACGGTTAACATTAAAAACTCCTCTCGTATCGCAAATAAAGGGATTAATGGAAATAGAAGATTATAATAATTATAATGATATTACAGAAGAAACAATGGATAATTTATATAAAATTTCAGAATGTTATAAACAATACTGCAAAAACTCTATGCTTGTATTTAATACCGAAGAAAATAACGGGATTGAATCCAAAGTACAAGAACCGGGCAGAGATTCCGCTCAAATTGCATATAATTGGGCATTATTAAATAAAATAGATTCTTGCAGTTTAACTAATTGGCAAAAATTGATAAGAATTCTTCCGGAAGGTTTCGCAAATGAAGGTACAATTTACAGACAAATTATGCAAACAGCGGATTTACTCGGACAGATTAAAGATGCTGCTGATACAGGTTTAGAAAATGCGGAATCTATAGATGATATTAATTATTATCTAAATCTTGCTAAAACTGCAAAAGAATCAAGAAACCTGCTTCTAAAATCACCCGTTGAAATTTAATCAATATTACCGGTTTTTATGTATTAGTCACGTAGCTAATTGTTAACTGTATAGTTGTATTGTATATTTCAAATATAATTTTTATATAAAGGGTAAGTTTTGCAAAACATAATGACAGGACAATTCTCGTCTATAATTGCTGATTCTGTTTTTGATTATTGCAGCGATTTTATAGCCGTAATGGATTTAGATTTTAAATGTATCCTCTGTAATAAAGCTTTTACCGGATTATTTAATTTAAGTAGTAATACTTTTCAAAATAAATATCTAACTGAAATAATACCCGAGAAAAATTATGAAGTTATAAAAAATAATTTAAAAGAAATTCTAAAAGATAAACAACCAAAAACCTTTATACTTAACTTAAACAAAGATAAGATTATTAATATAACGCTTTCCCCGATTATTGATAAAGAGATTATAACCGGAATTTTAACAATTGGCAGAGATATAACCAATGAGGAGAATTTAAAAATCAAATTGGTTGAAAAAGTATATCAATTAAATTCATTATTAGAATATCTGCCTGTACTTGTTTATATGAAGGATAGGGATTTAAACTACATAGCCGGCAGTAAATATGCAAAAAAATTCGTAGCGGAAGGTCTTGACCCCTATACTGATAATGTTTTAATTGACATAGATAAAATAAAATCCGTTACGGATTATGAGGACAAACAGGTAATTTTAAACAAACATATTTTAAACAAAGAAAAATCTATACCGGATATTGATGGTAATGAACACTGGTACAAAATATGTAAAGCTCCTATTTCCGATTGGAATAATAATGCGGCAGGTATCGTAACAATTGCTCAAAATATAGATAACGAAAAAAAATTAGAACTTCAAAAAGAGTTATTTATTGCAACTTTAACCCATGATTTAAAGAATCCCTTACTTGCTCAAATAAGCAGTCTTTCTTTACTTTCAAAGGGCATATTCGGAAGTTTATCGGAAAAACAGCAGGAAATTATAAATATAATTCTTGAATCTTCAATATTTATGAAAGAAATGATTCATTCTATTCTTTCTACCTATAAATTTGAAAACGGATATGCAAAACTTAATAAATCTGACTTTGATATTGAAAATTTGATAGATACTTGTATTAAAGAAGTTTCAAATATGGCAAAAACAAGAAATATTGAATTTATGTTTGACTCAAAATTAACTCTTGATAATAAAATCATTAATGCTGACGAAACCCAATTAAGACGGGTCATATCTAATATTTTAAACAATATGGTTAATTATGCTTTTAAAAATACAAAAATAGAAATTAGCATTAAACAAGAAGGAAAAAACATTATTTTTAGTTTTTCAAATTTGAGTCCGGAAATATCTAAAGAGATAAAACAGCATATTTTTGATAAATACATATCGGGCTCAAGTGAATACAAAAAAACCGGATTCGGACTCGGCTTGTACTTTTCAAAGAAAGTTATAGAAGCCCACAAAGGCAGTATTTATTTAATAGGTAATAAAACAAATAATTCGTTTATTTTTGAAATTCCTATAGCTGAATACAGCTCTAAAAAAGAAGCTTCTATAAATTTAGCTTAGCTTACAATATCTATACTCAACCGTCTTTGCAAGTGTTTGTGATAGCGAATAAGGAGGTTCTTGCACCGGATATATACAGTGCAACAGGTGGAAGCTGCACATTCCGGCATGCCGGAATTAATTAAGTTATCCGAGTTTTCTTTTAAATGTACGGCTTGCAAGAGTGAGTGTTATTGCGGCAATTATAATCATAGGTATAAGATTTACAATAACTTCATCTATTCCCATTCCTTTTAAGAATATTCCTCTTGACAGAGCCATAAAAAATCTTGCAGGATTTAAATATGTTAATGCCTGCCAGCTTTCCGGCATGTCCTCAATCGGCGAAATATAACCCGACAAAAGAACTGCCGGTAATTGGAAAATCATTACACCTATAATTGCCTGTTGCTGCGTATTGCAGATAGATGAAATAAATAGCCCGACACCGACTATTGATAACAACGATATAAAAATTGAAATTAAAAATAAAACCATTGAACCCATAAAAGGAACTTTAAAAAATATAATTACGCATGCCGTCATAAAACAAGTCAAAACCATTGCTATAAATAAAGAAGGAATAGTTTTCCCGAGTAATATTTCAAATGATGACAAAGGACTTACTATTAACTGGTCAAACGTTCCCATTTCTCTTTCGCGTGCTATAGAAAGGGCTGTTAATAAAAGCGTTATAACAATTGCAAGCATAGGGATGAGAATTGTCAACAAAAACCATCTGTATTCAAGGTTTGGATTATACCAATTTCTTACAACAGGGTTAATTGAGGCGCCTTGTGATTTATTAAATTCAGAAGTATAATCTGATACTATCTGCGAGGCATAGCTGCTTGCAATTGAAGCGGAATTGGTCTGCCGCCCGTCAGAAACTATCAATACATCTGATTGTTTTTGTCCTCTTAACGCGCCTGAAAAATCATTATTTATGTATATTCCGATTTGCACTTTTTGATTATCAATTTTAGAGCGAAAATCTTTTTCATTATCAGTTATAAAAATATTTCTAAACCTTGGTGAATGTTCAAATCTTGATAACAATTCTCTGGATTCAACGGAATTATTTCTGTCTATTGCAACAACATCTATGTTTCTAACCTCCATTGTAATCGCATTTGCAAAAACTATAAGTTGTAATAAAGGCAAAGCAACTATAATCCCGCGGCTTTTCGGGTCTTTCCATGTTGTTATAAATTCTTTTTTTGCGAGGGCGAAAACCCTTCTTAAACTTTCTTTTATCACTTATTTAGCCTCATATCGGTACATTTATATACAATGGCAAACAGAAGTAAGCCTAAAATCGTTAAAAATATTGAATTTATAATTACTATCTCCCAAACGGTTCCTGCCATAAATTCACTTTCTATAAAAGTGATAAAATATTTGGGCGGAAGAATATAGGTAAGCCATTGGAATATTTCAGGCATAGAACTTATAGGAAACATCAATCCTGAAAGAAGCATTGCCGGAAGCAATCCTGCCCCTAATGATACCTGACTTGCAAGAAACTGGTTTTTTAATTTTGATGAAATCACAAGACCAATACCTAAACATGTAAAAAGGAATAGTCCGCTTACGCTAAAAAGCACAATAAAACTGCCTCTAAACGGAATTTTAAAGAGCACTGTACACATAAATACATTAAATGCCATTGAAATCATACCTAAAAAGAAATAGGGAATGTATTTTCCTAAAACTATATGTATTCTTTTAACACTTGTACTTAAAAGAGCCTCCATTGTGCCGCGTTCCCATTCTCTGGCAACAACAAGGGCGGTTAAAAGCATTCCTATGAGTGTCATTGTAATGGCTATAGACCCCGGAAGTATGAAATAATGGCTGTTTAAATCCTGATTATACCATGTTCTTACTATGGGATTTACCCGTGAAGTGCGTACTAAATATTTGTACTTGCTTGAAGCAAGCCAGTTATTCGCAATTTGCATAGCATAACTTTGTACGTAATTTGCGGTATTAACCTCTGAACCATCTGTAATTATAAATAAATCAGCAGTTTGACCCCGTGAAAGCTTTGTAGAAAAATCATTCGGAATAACAACTGCTCCTTTTAGCTTTGAACGAACTATTCCGCTTTCAAGTTCGGGCATATTATCATATACCTTTGAATTAACATATTTACTGTGACCAAAAGATTTTACGAGTGTTGAAATTTCGGGATTTGCATCGTCATTTTTAATTCCCATAACAACTTTTACACTGTCAAGATTTATGCCGTACATGTAAATTATTATTGAAATTAAAGGCAGAACAAAAGCAATAATTATACTGCTCGGGTCACGAAGAATTTGCAGGACTTCTTTTTTAATTAAGGCAATTAATATTTTCATTTTTCACTCTCCTTAATTAAGGTAATAAAAGCTTCTTCCATAGTATTTGCGTTTGCATGTTGTTTTAATTCTGAGGGAGTACCAAGCGCAATTGTTTCACCTTTATAGAATAAGCTTATTCTGTCGCAATATTCAGCTTCATCCATAAAGTGAGTTGTAACCAAAATAGTAACACCCTTTTTGGCAAGACTTGTAATATGATTCCAAAAATCCCGCCTTGTTATAACATCAACACCCGATGTCGGTTCATCAAGAAATAATACAGGCGGATTATGAATGAGCGCGCAAGCCATTGATAATTTTTGTTTAAATCCTAAAGGTAAATCCTCGGATTTTTGGTTCTGTATATGTTCAAAATTAAAAATTTCTACAATTTCATCAATTCTTTTTCTTCGATTCAAAATCCCGATACCGTAAACTCCGGCAAAAAATTCCAAATTCTGTCTTACTGTCAAATTACCGTAAAGAGAGAATTTTTGCGCCATATATCCTAAATTTGAACGTGCTTTTTCAGGATTTTTTGTAATGTCTATTCCCATAATTTTGGCAGTACCTGAAGTCGGACGGGCAAGCCCGCACATCATTTTGAAAGAAGTTGATTTTCCGGCGCCGTTTGGACCTAACAGCCCGAATATTTCACCCCTTTTTATACAAAAAGAATTATCTTTTACCGCATAAAAGCTGCCGTATTTTTTTACAAGATGTTCTGCTTCAACAGTACATTCAAAGTCTGTATCAATTGGTGTATAACTTTGAGCAATGAGAGATGTTTCCTTTTTATATCCGCCCATTAAATCAATTACTTTATTTTCAAATTCTTGCGCTGTCGGGGCTAAGTCGTGCGGTTTTCCTTCATAAATTACTCTGCCCTTATCCATAACAACAGCAGTATCAAAACTGTGCGCTTCATCTAAATAAGCGGTTGACCAGAGTACTGTAGTTTCCGGTGTTATTAAATTTCTTACCATTTGCATTAAATCACGCCTTGAAATAGGGTCAACCCCGACCGAGGGTTCATCTAAAACAAGAAATTGAGGGTCGCCTAAAAGTGAACAAGCAAGCCCTAATTTTTGTTTCATTCCGCCGGATAATGCACCGGCTAACCTGTCTTGAAAAGGTTCCAGACTTGTAAACTTTAAGAGTTTATCAAAATCATGCGCCACGTTTTTCAAATCCGCATAAAGTCTTAAATTCTCTATAACTGTTAAATCTTCATAAAGACCGAACTTTTGGGGCATATAACCGATTTTAGGAGTAAGTTCCGATTTCTGTTTAAAAGGATTCAAACCTAATACAGTTACTTCTCCGGAATCAGGAAGTAATAAACCGATTACGAGCCTCATAAGCGTAGTTTTTCCGGCGCCGTCTGCACCTATTAAGCCTGTTATTTTACCTTTTTCAATTCCTAAAGAAAGGTTATCTACAGCTTTTTCTCCGTTAAAAGTCTTTATTAAATTTTTTATTTCTACAGTATTCATAATCTAATTCAAATTTATCTTAATTGTAGTCGGCATACCTTGACGCAAAAACTCATCGACTTCATCAACATAAACCCTTATTCTGTAAACCAAATCTGTGCGTAAATCTTCCGTTTGAACAGTTTTAGGTGTAAATTCGCTAACGGGAGAAATATAACCTATATATCCGTCATACTCCCTTATTTCGCCGGTTTTCGGGTCTTTGGAATCCGTTAATACTTTTGCTTTCATACCGTATGCTATATTGCCTAAATCAGTTTCATTAACGTATGCTCTAATCCAAACGGGCTTATTTTTAGAAATTGTATAAACGCTCTGTCCTTTTGTGACGGTTGCTCCGGGTTCTTGTACTCTTACTGTTACAATACCGTCATCAGGAGCATACATTTTTGTATAATCATACTGGTTTTGTGCATAATCTCTTTGTGCAGACGCTGCATTATAATCTGCTGCTGTTCTGTCTTTTGTATTTAATAAAGTATCACAATCCTGCTTAGAAATTGTATTATCGGCGCATAAAGGCAATTGTTTGTCATATTGCTGCTGTGCTTCGTTTTTTAATGCCAGAGTCGTTAATACATCCGCTTCCGCTTTATCAAGGTTTGATTTATAATCTCTGTCATCAAGAATAGCAATAAGTTCACCTTTTGAAACGCTGTCGCCTTCTTCTTTTAGCATTTCAAGAATCTGACCGGCCGCCTGAAAACTCATATCAACCTGTCTTATTTCTATGTTGCCGAATAATGTCAATTCATTAGGATTACTCTTATCGTTTTTTATAAAATACAAACAAGAACAAATTAACAGTAAAACAACAATAATTGCGATTATTTTTTTCTTCATAATTGACCTCCAACGGCTTTATATAATGTAAAGTAATTAACCAAACGCTGTGACTTTGATTGTGCAGCTTCGTTTTGCACATTTATATAATTCATTTTTTCAAATAAATATTCAGGATTTGATATAACCCCTCTTTGTATTTTCTTTTGTGTATTATCGAAATTTTTAGCTTCATAATTCAATTTATTTATTGTATTTAAGTCCGCCTGAGAGTCGTGTTTAATAATTGACAAAGCATTATTATCTTGTTTTAGCGCCACCAGGTTTGTGTGGGAGTAGGTGTCACACAATTAAGTTTATTTTGCCGTTTGGTTTTTTTAATTTTGGAGGTTTTTGGCGCCTTGAAAAATATCTTGCGTAGCTCCTGCCATAATCGCAGCCAGTGAAGATTTCCATGAAAAAAATGTTCCCGGAGAAATTGTATTAAAAGCCCATATTCCGGTTATATTGATAGTCGGAAAAAATTCTTTTTTTGCAACTCTTGTATCAATTTTGGCTCTTTCAAGCTTTGCTTCCGCCTCTAATACATCAGGACGTGAAAATATTACATCTGATGATATTTCATTCGGAATTTTGCAATTATATTCAAACAGGTTAAACTTTCCTCTTTGCATATCATCAATGCAATCAGGCGATATTGCACAAAGAACGGCAAGTTCTGTTAACAAAGTTTCCTGCTCTTTTTTTAATTGTTCATAGCGAATTTTTGAATTTTCATAATTTTGTATAGATTTATTCAATTGTGTTGAATCAATAACCCCTCTTTTTGATTTTTTTTCATCGGCGGATAAAATCTGTTTTTGAGTTTCCACATTAATTTTCTGATTTTCAATTAAGTAATCATATTGAAGTATATTAGTATAAATAGTTGCAACATCACTCAAAAGTGAAATATAAACAGATTTTTCTTCATATTGCGCCGCTTCATAATCTTTGATTTTGCTTCTGGTTTTATCTCTGTTTTTTAAAAGGAAATCCGCTTCGTAACTTGCAATAAAAGATAATGCAAAAGCATTGTCGCTTAACTGAAAGTTATCAAATTGAGGAACATGTACTCCCAAATATGAAGGAGTAACACTCAAAGACGGAAGTTCATTTCCTAAAGAATACTTAGTTTGCTGTCTGTACTGTTCTACCTTTGCGGCAGTTTGCTTTAAATCATGATTATTATCAAAAGCCGCATTGATGTAGTACATTAAGCAATCATCGTTAAATCTGTTAAAAAAATCTATATTTACATCTTCTTTTGTAATTGCGTAACTGCATTGAGCCGAAATAAAAAATATAAATAGAAAAAATATTTTTTTAATCAATTCCTGCCTCCTTTAGTAGAGTATTAATATATAAATTTAAATTATCTTTTATAATTTTAATGTCATCTTGAATAAAATCCTCCTGCCCAAGCAATCTAATTGAGAAGGAGGGTAGAATTCGGGGAGAATTTATCATTGAAATTAAAAAATTCGTTTTAAATATTATTTCTCTGTCATTCGCGTCTTTATCAAAAATTGCTCCGACTAATTTTCTTATAAAATTAACAGGAGTACCTTTTATTGTTGCGTGCGGATTGTGCTGCTCATTTAACATAAAGCACAGAAAATCATTGGATATATCTGCATAAAAGTAATCTATCATTTTATCAAGCATGGTATTCAGAAGATTGATTTGTTCTTTTTTTGATAATTTTGAAATATCTTGATTTATATCCGTAAATGTTTCTATATATTTATGAATTTTGTCGCTTTTATCATCTACAATTGCCTGATATAACTCTTTTTTACCGCCAAAGTAATATGAAATCATGCTAATATTTACATTAGCATTTCTACATATTTCTCTAATGCTGACACCGTCAAATCCCTTTAGTGCAAACAGTTTTGTTGCTGTTTCTATAATCTTTTTTCTTGCATTATCTTCCATGGTTAATCCTTAATGAAATAATTATCAAACAAACGTTTGATTGTGTCAAGAAAAAAGTATTTTCAGCGAGTAAAAACATGTCGGGGAATTTCAACAAGCCAAATGTAAGATTCTGTTTGAAAATAGTTTTGTAAAAGCATTATCACACCCTGTAAATAAATCGATACTTTGCCGGCATATATTTTCCCTAATATAATATCCGTTAATTCCTCTTAACATTCCCAAATAGCTGTTAATTGTATTAATATAATCAGATAAATCGTTAATATAAAACCAATTTTGATTTTGTTTTCTTAATTTAATAATTTCAAAGATTTTATGTAAAGTTTTTTGCCGGAGATATTTCCTGTTAGGCTTAATTGTATAGCCGACAAAATCCATTCCTTTTTCTATTTTATTAATAGTTTTTTTATTATTATGCAAATTAAGTTTTAATCTTTTGTAAAGGAAAACAGATAATTCTTTATGAAAAAGATTCAAATCAGAAATATTTTCACTCATAATAATGAAATCATCAACATACCTGCAGTAATATTTACATTTTAACTTGTGTTTAACGTACTGATCTAAAACATTAAGATAGACATTACTAAAAAACTGGCTTGTTAAATTGCCAATAGGAAGTCCCTGATTATTAGGAACATGCCAAAGACTTTTATATTCCGGTAAAAGTTTAAATTTCCATTTCGGAGATTTAATGACTGCATTTAATTTAACATCATTATAAATAACCTGCTTTAAAATTTCTAAAATCCACTCATCATTAACAAGTTTTTTTAATTCATCAAAAAGAATTTTTTTATCAATACTGACAAAGAAATTTCTAATATCGCTTTTCATGTAATATGCAGTTTTTGTGTAATTAGCGGTAATTTTTTGAGCGTGATATTCCAAACGGGATACAGCCTTTGAGGTACCGCGATTTGGGATACAGCTAAAAGTATCATTTATGAATCTTTTCAGAAACAAATCAAAAATTTTATCATATAAAATATGGTGAACAACCCTATCTCTGAAATCTGCAGCCCAAATTTCTCTAACCTTAGGGTTTAAAACAACAAAACAATTACTTCTGCCGATTTTGTAATTACCTGTAATTAAATCCTGATATAAATCGTATAAATTTTTTTCTAAGTCAAAAGTAAAAATTTGAGTAGACAAATTTTTTGCCTTATGCAATCTGCATTTTTTATATGCTTTTACGACTTCGTAAAACGAAAGTTTATCGGAATTATCCATAAATAATCCATTTTCTATTTAAACCGGCACTGCTTCAACATTTTGGCTAACAGCACAGGATTGATTATCAGAAAGGCTTTTAAGCCAGGCACTTGCCTGTTTATCAACAGAATAAAGTTCTTCAACAAATTCAGAATATTTGAGGTCTGAAATAATATTAATATCCATAGAGATACGCAAAAAAAGACCAATAAACTGTATATGTTCCTGAATAGACTTAATATTTTTAGTTTTATCAATACTGCTATTTGCCTTATAGACATCAACAATTAAATCAAGCATGTGATTTTGCATTTTTTCCCCAATCGAATATTTATAATCTCTGGGGTAAGATTTTGTCAGATTCATTATTTTAACTAATAAATCATAAGAGGCTTGGGTTTTTAGTATGATATCCTCTTGTGATACCAGATACTTAACCGCTTTTTG
>JAJQFK010000289.1 GCA_021201175.1 Candidatus Gastranaerophilales bacterium
ATATAACATGTATTGATGTGAAGGTATAAAGGATTGTAATTATTTATGACAAAAATAAATAGTTCAGGAGAAGTTAATCAAAAACAGCAGGAAGTCGCTCAAAAGCAGCAGGAAGTTAGTACAAATCAAGAAGAAGTTTCCATAATTAATACGGAAAGTGAAAGTTCCAATCAGGAAAAAATAACACTTGATTCTGAATCTGCAAGCGCACAAAGTGAATTATCCACTACACAAGAAGCTGTAACGACTGCGCAAACAAATTTATCTAATGCGCAGACTGCACTTTCCAGTGCAATGAGTATACCTGTAAAAGAAATAGAAAATGAAGACGGAACAATAACTTATGATTCGTCTGAACGCGACAGCGCAATTGCAAAAGCACAATCAGAACTCAATGCTGCGCAAGAAGAATTAGAGAAAGCAACTTCGGAAAATAAACAGGCGCAAGAAAAATTAGACAGCCTTCAAGACCAAATTGAATCTATACAAACCGCACTGGAGGAAATTGATACAAAGAAAGCAGATGCACAATCTTCTTTAGAATCGGCACAGAGCGAACTTGAAGCTGCTCAGGCTGAATTACAAGAACTTGAAAACAGCGAAATGTTAAACGAAGATGACGATTCTGATGAAATGTCCTTAATATTAAATGATGACAGTATTGATATTGATTCAATTAAAGATATGACAGATGACGAATTAGAAGAATTAAATGATAAAATTAAAAGTATACTTGCCGGTAATACTGATGGTGAAATATCGGAAGATACTTTAAAAGAATACGCAGAAAAAAATAATGTTAATATAGATGATACTGAATTACTTGCTGATACTTTAAATGATTTAATAAAAGATGAAAAATACAGAAAAGTTGTAGATCAGGACAGCGACGATGAAATAAGCGATGCAGAGCTGGAAAAATTCTTAGATATAGTTAAAGAATATGACGAAGATTCCGATACATTAACAACCGAAGATTTATTATCTGCTGCAAAAGATATAGAAGCAGGAACTTTCCGCTATGCAACAGAAGAAGAAATAAAAGAAACAATAGGAGAAACTCCGCAAGCAGATGCGGCAGGAACTACATCTTCTGCGGGAGGTGTAGGATATAGCGGCGGTACAACGTCAAATCCTAACGGAATTACAAGTCTTCCCACTGATGAAGATAAAGAAGCGGAAATAAATGACAGTTTAGATACCGCTAAAAATGACCTGTCAGAAAAAGAAACGGCATTAAGCGATATTCTTAACGGTAATAATGAAGAAATAGAAGCATTAAAGGAAGATTCCGAAAATAAATATAATTCATATCTCGACGCTTTGAAAGAAAAAGATCCCGAATATGCAGAAAAAGTTAATAGTTTGAAAACTCAAATAGATGAAAGAGAAGAACAACTTGATACAGTAGAACAAAAAATTTCAGATAAAACAACAAGCGTATCTGACTTAAAACAGCAGTACGAAAACGCTGTTTTAAAACGTGAAAGTTTAGAAACAATATTAGAAACGCTGCAAGAATCAGATTCTCCTGACAGCGAAACAATAGAAGAATTAGAAAAAGCGATTTCAGCTGCTAAAGAAGAAGAAAATGAACTTTATGCAAAATGGCAAGCAGCAGAAGCAGAACTGGAAGAACTGGAAACCGAAAAAACAAATTTAACAAACGGCACAGATGAAATAGTCGGGTTAACAGACTTAAAGAGCCAAATGTCAACTCTGAATAGCGAAATAGCAGCAAAATATCCTGATGAAATAGCCGAACTGCAAGAAGCTTATACAAGTTCTAAATCTAAATATGATTCAGAAAAAGACTCTGCTATAGAAACAGCGGAAAAAGATATCCAAAGCGCACAAAATACAATAAATGATTTAAATGCGCAAAAAACAGAACTTGAAATTGAAAAAGATGTAAAGAAATATACATCTTCCGGTGAACTCGGAGCCGAAGTGCTTGAATTTGCAAGTAAGTTTCTCAACAATTCAGAAAGTCAGGTAGAAGCTTCATGCGGATATAATTTGCCGGATGGATTGTGGTGTGCGGCGTTTGTTAAATATGTACTTACACAAACTTACGGAGATGAGCTGCCGAGTTGGTATACAAGCTGCAATTATAATTCATGTTCAGAAGTTTTAGCGGCAGCGCAGAATAACGGTTGTGCATTTACAGATGCAAGTCAGGCGCAAGCAGGCGATATTATTATCTTTAATACAAGCCGCGGTAATGCACGACATATCGGTTTTGTTGAAAAGGTAGAAAATGGAGTGATATATACAATTGAAGGTAATACCGGAAATGGTATTGTCGGAGAAAATACATATCAGGTCAGTTCTTCAAGCGTAAATTCATTTATAAGAATTCAATAAGATAAAAGGAATATAAAATGAGTATAGAAGATATCTTAAAAGGAATAATCTTCGGAAATGGCAGTCAGGCACAAAATGCAGTTATTGAAAATCAGCAGAAAGTAAATCAAGAGCAGGAAAATCTCTCTGTAATTGATACAGAGAGGGAAAGTTCCTCGCAAGAAAAAGCAACACTTGATTCAGAAGCATCAGATGCACAAAGTGAATTGTCTATAACACGGGAAGCTGTAACAACGGCGCAAACAAATTTATCTAATGCGCAGACTGCACTCTCAGAAGCAATGAGTATACCTGTAAAAGAAATAGAAAATGAAGACGGAACAATAACTTATGATTCGTCGGAACGCGACAGCGCAATTGCGCAAGCACAGGCAGAACTCAATGCAGCACAAGAAGCATTAGAGAAAGCAACTTCTGAAAACGAACATGCGCAGGAACAATTAGACAGCCTTCAAGAACAGATTGAGTCTATACAAACCGCACTTGATGAAATTGCTGCAAAGAAAACAGATGCACAATCATCTTTAGAAACTGCGCAGAGGGAACTTGAAGCAGCTAAAGAGGAAGCGGAAAGAATTGAACAAGAGAATCAAGAACAACAGGAAGAATCAAACAATGAACAGGATTTAAATTCCGGTTTGTTAGAAAATTTTAGTAATAGTATTACATTAATTAAAAATTTTCTTGGCTTGACAAAAGAAATGACAGAAGATGAAAAAACTGATATTACAAAAAATGCACAAATTCTGTTAGATTCTGATTCTTATTCCGAAGAGGAAATAGAAAATGCTAAAAATGAAATATCAAAAATAACACGAAGCAGGAATAATTATGTTAATGATGAAGAAACTCAAAGGTACATAAATCTGGCTCAAAGCGTATCTAATTTAAATGGTGAACAAACAGAAGATGAAAAAAATTCCATAAGAGATGAAGTAATAGATATTTTAAAAGAAAAAAATATAGAAAACGGATCAACTGAACGAACAGCCAATGCTGTAGCGCAGGCATACAAAGAAATTGGTATTGCTGAAGATGGTGATAACACCGGAGAACCATTAAAATATGGTGGCAGAAGCGGTGATGCGTGGTGTGCAAGTTTCGTTTCATGGTTATACGGCGATGGTCAAAACAGTGATAATTCTGATACATTTGACTATCAAATTGCAGTAAGATACTTAAAACAGGACGCAGCAAATGCCGGATATTACTCAGAAGTCGGGACTTATGAACCTTCTGCCGGTGATATTATGATTCAAACATCAAACGGAGCTTCGCATACCGGTCTGGTAATAAAAACTGATGATGAATACGTTTATACAATAGAAGGTAACGCAAATGATGCGGTAAGAGCCAGAAAATACAAAAAAGACGGCGAACAATACCAAAAAATTTCAGGTTATATAAGAATGAATGAATGGACCGGCGGTGAAGCAAGCCATACTTCATATGATTATTTATCCGATTCTCAATATATTGATATGGATGAAGAAAATGAAGATAAAACAGTATAACAAATATGTCATTAAGAAAGGACAATAAGAATATTAAATGGGAGTACACAATACAGGACAATCAGGAGAGCTAAAATACGGATTCATAGCTTATCTGAAAGAAAATACGGATTATTCAGTTAATTCCGCGGCAGATGTAGATTCTTTAATATTTGAATATGATGAAGAATATAAAGACTATCTTACAGATGAGTGTGGAGTTGATTCTTCTTATCTTGATTCAAAAACTATAAATGAAATAATAGATATGGATTTTGGAACCGGACAAATATCCGAAATTGACTCTTGTTCTGATTCTTTTGTAAAATCTGAAGATGAAACAGGCGATGTTGATATATCAGATGACACAGATAGTTCCGCCGGAATATCAGATGAATCCGGAACAGAAAATTCGGCGGGAAGAACAACCGGAAAAACTACAGGAAATTCTTCAAAATCTTATGATACATCCAAACTGTCCGGTATGACACTTTCAGAATTAGAAACAGAAAAAACATCGCAAGAAGGTCAATTAAATTCAGCAAGAGAAGCTGTTAATGCCGTATATAACGGTACTAATTCAAATGTGCAGGCTGCTGAAACCAAAGAACAAGAAGCATTAGAAGCATATAATCAGGCTGTACAAGAAGATGAAAATATTTCAGAAGATTTAAAACAGCGAAGAACAGATAATTTAGAAGCAATTTCAACAAAAGAAAGTGAAATAGATAATTTAAATGTATCAATAAATGATAAAGAAAGTGAAATAACTTCAAAAAACAGTGATAAAACAGCGGAAGAATCAAATCTTAGTGCATTAAAATCTTCTCTTTCTTCGCTTCAAAGCCAATCCTCCGAAGATTCAGAAGTACAACAAGCAATAAATAATCAAATAGCTCAGGTACAAAAGCAAATATCAGCTTCTGAAGACAATATAAAAACATTAACATCGGAAATAGAAACATTAGAAGCAGAAAAAGCGGAACTTGAAGAAAATCTGAGCACTGCGGAAGGTGAATTAGAAACATTAGAAAAAGAAAAAACTGAAATAGAAAAAGAAATAAGCGAGAACTGCGGACAACAGACTCAAGAAGCTATGGACGCATATAATGCGGCAAAAGAAAATACACAAGCCGTTAAGACATCGGAACTTTCAACTGCAAAAGGTAATGTAAGCAATCTGGAAAGTTATATAGACAGTATAAATAATCAAATCAATGAAAAGAAAGCGGAAGAAACAAAAAAGAATTATTCCGTAAGTGCAGCTAATACTGATTCAACGGATAGTGCTGCAAATAGTTCAGGTGTGTCCGGTTCATCGGGAGGCGGCGGTGTATCCGGTTCTTCCGGAGGTTCCGGTGTATCCGGTTCTTCTTCAAAAAGTTCTTCAACATCGGCTAGTGAAGTTCTTAAAGAATTAGAAAAAGAAAAAACAGAAAAAGAACAAGAATTAAATACTGCATTAGATGAAGTAAATGCAGTTTATGACGGTACAAACTCAAATGTCAAGGAGGCAGAAGCCAAAGCGGACGACGCTAAAAAAGCTTATGACAATGCAGTTTCTGCGGATGGGAATATTACTGCCGATATAAAACAGCAAAGAACAGAAAATCTGGAAGCAATTTCAACAAAAGAAAATGATATAGACGAAATAAATGTCAATATTAATAACATCGATATACAAATTTTCTTAAAAGAGCAAGAAATAGAAGCGGCAAATTCCAATCTTACTGCATTAAATACAGCCCTAACAGACCTGCAAGAAAATTCCTCTGACAGTGATAAAATTTCAGAAGTAAAAAAACTGATTAAAACAGCTGAAGAAGAAATCAGCAAATTAAATGAAGAATTAGAAGCATTAAAAAAGCAAAAGGAAACTTACCAAAGTGATTTAGATACAGCGCAAAGTGATTTGGATACTCTTAAAGATGAAAAATCAAAAATTGAAGATACAATTCTTTCTAACTGTTCGGATACAACCAAATCTGCACTTGAAGCATATAACGAGGCAAAAAACAACGCAGAATCCGTTAAAGAGTCAGAACTTAAAAAAGCAAACAGCGGCTTGAATAGTGCAAAATCTGATTTAACAAGTATAAATAGTCAAATTAACGAAAAAAATTCAGAAGTTACTACAAAAAAATATTCTGCTATATGTACTTCATTAGATGAGGATTTAGTCGCCGGTTTAGATGCCGCACTGGGTGACGGTTTCTGTGCAAGATTAGAAGAATTATGCACTAATGTTGGTTGTAGTCCGGAAGATTTACTCGGAGTAATGTATAGTGAATCCGGATTAAATCCGTCAGCCCAAAATGCTAATGGCGGAGCAACCGGTTTAATCCAATTTTTACCGACAACAGCATCAGGACTTGGAACTTCTACTTCCGCACTAAAAAATATGTCTGCAATTGAGCAGTTGGACTATGTTGAACAATTCCTGTTAAATAATAAAAGTTATGCAGGCGGCGAACTTGACGGTGGAACATTATATGCTCTTGTATTCTTACCTGCATATGCAAGTCAAGAAGTTTTATGTTCGCAGGGAAGCATATATTACAGTTCAAATTCCGGACTTGATTTAGATGGCGACGGTTCAATTACCAAAACCGATCTCGCAAACAGAGTACAAAGTCTTTATCAAACTGTTGTAAGCACCTATACATAATTTCCGCAACGCATTTTCTTATCACGAATGAAAGCCGGTAAAAATTAATGACAGACTGCATGAAATGAACTTGCAATACTGGATTAAATAATACCTTTGTGTTAGATTAGAAAAAAACGGGTATTATTATGCAAGAAAAATTTTATTTAACTACGGCTATAGATTATGTAAACGGCGCACCGCACATAGGGCACGCTTATGAAAAAATACTTTCCGATGTAATTATCAGACATAAAAGACAGTTAACGGATAAAGCATTCATGCTTACCGGAACTGATGAACACGGTATTAAAATCCAAAAAACAGCTGCTTCTTTTGGAATAACACCAAAAGAACTGTGCGACCAAAATTTTAATCAGTTTAATTCTGCATGGAAGGAACTTGAAATAAGTTATGATAAAATCATAAGAACAACGGATGAACAGCACAAAAAAACCGTTAAACAGATATTCAAAAAACTTCTTGAAAACGGCGACATCTATAAGCACAAGTATACAGGTCTTTATTGCAGCGGATGTGAATCCTTTTTGAATCCGAAAGATTTAACACCGGACGGTTTATGTCCGAATCATCTTAAAAAACCCGAAGAAATAACAGAAGAAAACTATTTTTTTAGATTATCAAAATATAAAGATAAACTTGCTCAATATATAAAATCCCATCCTGATTTTATTATTCCTTCCTTTAGAGTAAATGAAATACTTAATCAGCTTGAAAATATAGAAGATATATCGGTATCGAGAACGAAAGCTTCTGTACGGTGGGCAATTGAAGTTCCGGAAGATGAAGAACAGAGTATATATGTTTGGATTGATGCATTATCAAACTATATAACGGCAATAGGCTATGATATTGAAAATCCTTCCGAACAATTTAAAGAATTGTGGCCGGCTAATGTACATGTTATTGGTAAAGATATTATAAAATTTCATTCTATTTATTGGACCGCAATATTAATGTCATTAGGGCTTCCTTTGCCGGAACACATATTCGCTCACGGTTGGATAACAATTGACCAGTCTAAAATGAGTAAATCATTGGGGAATGTTATAGCGCCTCATGATGTTTTACAAGGATTTAATTTAGAACATCCTGATGCGTTTAGATATTATATGGCTTCTGCCGCGCTTATAGGACGCGACGGCAATTATTCCGATGAAGATTTTAAAGAAAAAGTTAATGCTGATTTGGCAAATAATATCGGAAACCTTTTAAACAGGACTCTAAATATGCTTGTAAAATATTTTAACGGAGAAATAAAGCCGGAATCAATAACTTCCAAAGATTGTAAAATTGCAATTATGGCAGAGAATACAAAACAACAAATTATAGAAGCATTCAATAAATATGAAATAGCGGAAGCCGCAAATTTAATTGTAAGCTTTTCTGATTCCGTAAATAAATATGTAACTGAAAATGCCCCTTGGACGCTTGCAAAAGAAGGAAAAATGCACGAATGTGCACAGGTCTTATATAATATACTTGAAGCAATGCGGCATATAGCTATTATGTTATCTCCGTATTGCCCTAATATTGCGGCTGATATACTTGTTCAATTAAATGAAAAGCAAGATTTTAGCTATAGCAATTTATACTGGGGCGGAATTAAATCGGGACAAATTACGCAAAAGGATAAAATTAAACCCGTATTTTTAAGGTTGGATTCAGAATTCGCAACAGGTAAAAAGAAGGGTTAAAAGATTTGTTATATGAAGAAGTAAAACAAAGCTATAATCCGGTAAAGACAATGTTCCAAAAAGCATTGAAAGTTTTTGATATTGAATCTTTAGAAAATTCAATAAAGGCAAATGAAGAAAAACTGCAAGACAGTAATGTATGGTCGAATCCCGATATATCATCAAAAATCTCACAAGAGATAAAAGAAGACAAGGATAATTTCGAGAAAATTTTACACTGGAAAACTCTTATAAGCGACATAGAAACTCTGTTTGAACTTTATGAAGAAACAAAAGACGAATCAATGCTTGAAGAAGTTTTGAGCACAATAAAAACTTTAAAATCAGAATTGGAAATATGGGAAATTGAGTCTACTTTAAGCGGAGAATATGATAAATCTGACGCAATTATAACAATAAATGCAGGCGCCGGAGGAACCGATGCGCAGGATTGGGCGCAAATGCTTTTAAGAATGTATATAAGGTGGTCAGAATCCAAACACTGGAAAGTTGATTTGATAGAACGCTCCGACGGGGAAGAAGCCGGAATTAAATCGGCAACAATAAAAATAGAAGGCAAATATGCTTATGGACTTGCAAAAGCAGAAAAGGGCGTTCACAGGCTTGTAAGGATTTCTCCTTTTAATGCAAACGGAAAACGACAAACCAGTTTTGCAAGTTTAGAAGTCAGTCCGGTAATAGAAGATTTTAGCAAAAAAATTGAAATACCGACAGAAGATATCGTGGTCGATACTATGCGCTCAGGGGGTGCTGGCGGTCAAAATGTCAACAAGGTAGAAACGGCTGTAAGAATTTTACATAAGCCGACAGGTATAGTTGTAAGATGCCAGCAGCAGCGTTCCCAGCTTCAAAATAAAGAAACAGCAATGCAGATTCTTGCTTCTAAACTGCTTGCGATTAAACAGGCTGAACATGAAGAAAAATTAATGAAATTAAAAGGTCAGAATGTAGATATTAATTTTGGGTCGCAAATTCGCTCTTATGTTTTTCATCCTTATACAATGGTTAAAGAGCACCGTACAAATTACGAAATTGGAAATGTTGATTCTGTAATGGACGGAAATATTGATGGATTCATTGAATCGTATCTCAAACAAAATATTAAAATAGAATAAAATTCAATGAATTAACATTTTGTATATTTTATTTTTATTTTCGCCAAATAATTTGGAAATTATTACAACTATATCCTTGTGAGAAAAACCTTCTTTTTGTAATAAAGCTATTTTATTAAGCAATTCATCTTGTTCATAATCTGAATTTGTTGAAGCAAAAATCATACCGACAATTTCACCTTTAACAAGACTTTTAGAGTAATAATCAATCATTTCCTCTATATTCAGTATTTTAATTTCTTCAAAAACTTTAGTAAGTTCTCTTGCTATTGCAATTTTTGTTTCTGTACCAAAAAATTCTTTAATATTATCTAATGTGTCTAAAAGTCTGTTAGGCGATTCAAAAAATACACAGTTTGTGTATTTGTGTTTTTTAAGGATTTGATACTGCTGATTTTTTATACGGGGCATAAATCCTATAAAAGCAAATTCTTCATTATTTCTTGGAACAAGGCTCAAAAAATCAGCAACAGTACAGGCTCCCGGAAGTGCTGTAAGTTTAATATTATTTTTATACAATTCCTCCAATAAAACTCCTCCGGGATCTGATATTCCGGGTGTACCAGCATCTGATACAAAAGCAACAGTATTTCCGGTTTTAATCAAATCTATAATTTTTTTACTGCGTTCTTTTTCATTAAACTTATGGCAATCGAAAAGTTTTGCACTTAAATTGTATTTTTGTGAAAGTATTCTTGTTACTCTCGTATCTTCACAGGCTATATAGTCAACCGTTTGTAAAACCTCTACAGTTCGGAGTGTTATATCTTTTAAATTTCCTATAGGCGTTGCCGCTATATAAAACTGATACGGCATTTAATCTTTTTTTCTTTCTATTGGATTTGTCATTGTACTATCGATTGTTTTGTTTAATCCTGTTATATCAAGCAGATTTCTTATATTTGGATTTATGTTACTTATTTTCAAAGAATTATTATTCAAAAGCGCAATTTTTTTAATATTTAAAAGTATATTTATCTCTTTCAAATCAATGTTATCAATATTAGAAAAATCAAGCATTATATTTTTTGTTTTTTCAAAATCAATATTT
>JAJQFK010000265.1 GCA_021201175.1 Candidatus Gastranaerophilales bacterium
TTACAATACTCAATGTTTTATTTACTTTTGAGGTTTTTACATTATGTTCAAGTTTTTTATACTAATTTTATTACTTATACTTTATCAATTTTCTTGCGCTTTTGCTATAGATTATGAATCTGTTTCATCCAATGATAAACTATTTTACAAAATAAATTGCAATGCCTGGTATAAAAATTTTAATTCAGAGGATTGTATAATTTTGAAGAAGGATAATTCTTCTTGTGAAAATAAATTATCCGTACTTTTTTTCGGTAATAATAAGAATCTGAAACTTAATTCAGACTTTGAATTTTTAAAAGACTCAAGACTTATCGGAACAGATAATAAAAATTTTAAATTTTATGAAATTCGTTACGATAAAGGTAATTTTTATGAATATAATCTTACTTATGAAGAATTACAGAAGCTTTTTCATTGCATAGATGTCATAAAACTTTCAGATTTTAAAAACGGAACTTATACTATTTATAATGGCAGCGAAGAAAAAGATATTCTGCTTTATAATGATACCGATGAAAATTTTGATAGTTTCAGTATTACTCCGCAAATATATTCAATAGATAAAAATATAAAATCTGTTATAAGAATTCCAAAACGCGGCAATATTTATATCACAAACAATTCTGACAAAAATTCAAAACAATTTCATATTAAAATTAAATGAAACAATCCTCCGGCTTGAATTTCTTATAAGTTATATTTTTTGTAATATCTTTTTATATTAATCCGATTTTTTTTAGAATTTTTTTATCATATTCGGATAAATCAGTTTTCAGAAATGCTTCAAATAGGTCAGGACGCTTTTCTTTAGTTATTCTAAACTGTTGCTCACGCCGCCACTCTTTTATTTTTTCATGATTCCCGTTTAAAAGTATTTCCGGCACATTCAACCCGTTATATTCTCTTGGTTTTGTATAATGCGGGTGTTCTAAAAGACCGTCAGATAGTGAATCATATTCGGCTGATTCACTATCTCCCAAAACTCCCGGAATCAATCTTGTTATACTGTCCATAATGCATAGCGCAGGAAGTTCACCGCCGGTCATCACAAAATCTCCGGCTGATATTTCCATTGCTCCTGATAATTTAATAATTCGTTCGTCAAAACCTTCATAATGCCCGCAAATTATAATCAATGAACTTTTTTTCGCGAACTGTTTCGCCATTTCCTGATTAAATATTTTTCCCTTTGGTGTCATTATTATAATCCCGGAATCTTCATCTCTGTCAACAGAAGCCAGTGCGTCCAGATACGGCTGGCATGCCAGCAGCATTCCCGCTCCTCCGCCATAAGGAGTATCATCAACTTTTTTATGCTTATCTTTTGAATAATCTCTCGGATTTATTGCATTTAAAGTAATCAGCTTTTCAGAAACAGCACGTTTCATTATACTGTAATTGCAGGCATTTTCAATTATTTCCGGAAATAAAGTAAGAACTTCAAATTTCAATTTATAAGTCCTTCTATATTATTAATGACAATCTTATTTCCTTTTAAATCAACTACAGGCACAATATCTTTTACAAAAGGGACAAGATGTTCTTTTTTATTATTATCCTCAACAGACAATATATTATTAGCGGCATTTTCACCAACTGCTTTAATTTTCCCGATTAAACAACCATCCTCGTCATAAACATCCATTCCAATCAAATCGCTAATAAGAAACTCATCATTATCTAAATTTTCCTCAACCTCTGTTTTGGGGATATAAATATCAAGTCCTTTTAAATTTTCTGCATCATTAACTGTTTCAAGTTCTTTAAACTTAACAATTGCAAAGTGTTTATGAAACCGAACAGCAGAAACATTTAAGGTAAGAATTTCATTATCTTTTTTTACATAGACTTTTTTCAATAATTCAAGCTGTCTTTCTCTGCCTTTAGAGAATCCCAGTTTAACTTCACCTTTAATTCCATGAAAATTCAATATTTTTGCAACAGAAATTAAATCACTGCACATAATTATTTAGTCTTTTTATATTCTTCGGGCGCGTCATCTCTTTCCTGATTCCATCTGTCAAGCCCCATTTGTTTTCTGATAAGTCCTATCCCGACATGAACGCGCCACTCATCCATTCTAAGCTGGGCGGCAATAATTTTGTGGCAGCCTATAGGAGGCAAAGGCAACAGAGGTTCATATAAACTTTTAATTGCAAAAAGCTGATCCGGCGAAACGGCAAGTTTCCTTTTAGGGAAAGGCAATTTAGGCAGCATCATTTTTTGCCTTACAAGATTAATGCCAAAAAAGACCTTTCTTGGTTCAAGTTCTATAGCCTGTCCGATAACTTCGTGTATATCCGGATTAGGCAGAGGCAAAGCTTTTTTATAAAGAATTTCAATTTGTTCAATTTGCTCTTTACTTACAAGGAGTTGTTTTTGTCTTTGAGGTTTCCTCTGTGCATTTGGACGGGGCACTCTGTTAAATCCTCCCGGTTTATTATTGCTGTAACCGGGTCTTTGTCTTTGACCGTTTCTGTCATTTCTAAACCTGTTATTATTGTTTGGTCTTTGATAACCTCCGCCCTGTTGATTTCTGTTGTCGCGCGGACGGTCGTTATTATATCTGTCATTATTATTGTATCTGTTATTATAACCTCTATTGTATTGAGGTCTGTCGGTTCTGTCTTGTCTGTCGTAAGAACGATATTTTCGTTCTTCTCTTTGGTTATCAGAACCGAAAGAATATGATTTCCCTGTTGTAGTTTCCGAATTTCCCTGATCTGAATTTTTTACACCGGCATTTGCCGCTTCATTGGACAACTCCTCGGTATATTTTTTATCAGAATACAAACAATTAGGACAAATAACTCTTTTGGGATTTTTTGTTTCAAACTCTGCGCCACACTTAATACACTTATTTACGTACATCTAAAATGCCCCTTTTTATTGTAAGCAAAAACCGGACTTAACGGTTGTTTATCTGCTTATCTTTCCTCTGCTATGTTGATTAGAAATGCTCTACCTGATTCATTATAAGTTTAATTTTTAATTTCACCAAAACAAAACATGTGAACTATATTACCATTTTAACCATAAAAATAAAACATGACAATAGATTACTTAATTTTTCCTTTACAAAGTGTATATTCTTTTGCACAAATATGAATTTTTGTAACAAAGCTTCCATAAATCCTAAAGGGGGGGGGAATTTGCCGATATACTAATTAGCTGTTAAAATAAAAGGAGTTAAATATGACCGGCGGTATTAATGGTGATAATTCAAGTATAAACACAAAAAATTATTATTTCACTGATGAAACTAACATTAATTTTGTGCATGAGGATTCAAGTGCTGAATCTATTTTTGAAAATTTATTCGGGGCTGATGAAGATTACAATCTTGGTGATTTGAGCGATGATTATTCTGAATACCTGAACTTAATTAATGATGACTATTCTCAGGTATCTGATTTATCTGCGTTAGATGAGGATTTCACGGCATTACTTGACGAAATGGGATTTTCTGCAGTTGTAGACGCTGAAGGAAATGAAAATCAAGGTTTATATTCAATGACGGATGAAAACGGTATAACCCAATTCCTGAGAGCTGTACAAAATGAAGATGGTGAAACAAAAATTATATACAATGACGGTTCAGGCGACGGTGCTACAGCTTTTGATTTTCAAGATGTAACAGCAGCAGAAGGAACTGTTAGCGACGGTACTGTAGAATCTGCCGAAACGAAAGAAGCACAAGAAATACTTAATAAGGATTATGAAGTTTGGTCATCTAAGAAAAATGTTTCACAGGACGAAAACCAAGAAGAATTAAATAATAAAATTTATACTGCATTTAGAGATAATTTACAATCCGACGTCACTACTAATGCTAGCGAGACGCTTGCACGCAGCACCGTCTTGAATAAATTTGAATTTGTTGAAACCCAGGATGGAACCTCAGGTGCTTACAAAAAAGTAGATGCAGAAACAGGAGAAACTACATGGTTAAGACCTACTGAACTTGAAGACGGAAATTTTGGTATTGTTCAAACAGTATTAGACAAAGATGGTAATCAATTGTCAACAGGATTAGTAGATGAAAACTTCTATAAAGGAATTTAAGATTAAAGCGCGGCTTCAGAAGCCGCCGAAGTTAAGACTGAAAATACCAACATTCCGGATTTCTTTATGGGCAGTGCATAAAATATAAAAAAAGACCTCTTTATAAAAAAGAGGTCTTTTTTTATGCTATTTCTTCATTTTGCCTGATTTGAGGAATTAAACTTTCCTGTTTTGCTTCTTCATTTTTTTGCGGAAGTTTAATCAACTCGGCGCTGCCTTCTTCTTTTTTCTTTACCATATCAGAGGTTACAACAAATTCCTTTATATCTTCTTTTTCAGGAATTGCATACATAATATCAAGCATAATTTCTTCAACAATAGACCTTAAAGCCCTTGCACCGGTCTTTCTTTTTATAGCTTCTTCCGCAATTAAATCTATTGCCTCATTATCAAATTTTAACTCGACACCATCCATCTTTAACAGGCATTGATACTGTTTTAAAAGTGCATTTTTCGGTTTTGTAAGGATATTCTTCAATGCTGTTTCATCTAACGGATCTAATACCGCATAGATAGGAACTCTGCCTATAAATTCCGGAATAAGTCCAAATTTCAATAAATCTTCCGGCTGCAGCTTTTTAAGAAGTTTTGCGGCTTCAAGTTCTTTTTCTGCCTGAGTCTTTGCCATTCCGCTGCCGAAACCTATAGTAACAGAATCTCCTGCTCTATGTTCAACAATTTTCTCCAATCCGACAAACGCACCACCTACTATAAACAATATATTTGCCGTATTTATTTGTATAAATTCCTGATGAGGGTGTTTCCTGCCACCTTGAGGAGGAACATTTGCAACAGTGCCTTCTATCATTTTTAATAATGCCTGCTGGACTCCTTCGCCGGAAACATCTCTTGTTATACTGGTATTTTCTGATTTTCTTGAAATTTTATCAATTTCATCAATATATATAATGCCCCTTTCCGCCTTTTGAGCATCAAAGTCTGCATTTTGATAAAGTCTTAACAAAATATTTTCAACATCATCACCAACATAACCTGCTTCCGTAAGAGTTGTTGCGTCTGCTATTGCAAAAGGAACATCAAGCATTTTCGCAAGAGTCTGTGCTAAAAGTGTTTTCCCGCTTCCGGTTGGTCCGACTAACAGTATATTGCTCTTTTGAATTTCAACTTGCTTGTCATCAACAGAAGAATTATGTGCAATACGTTTATAATGGTTATATACCGCAACAGATAAAACTCTTTTGGCATCGTCTTGCCCGATTATATATTCATCAAGATAATTTTTTATTTCATGCGGTTTTGGGATTTTTGTAATATCTGCTTCTTTAGATTCTGTTTCTTCGGGTTTTTCTTTATTTTCCAAAAATTCTTCATCTAAAATTTCATTACACAATTCAACGCATTCATCACAAATATACACATCAGGTCCGGCAATAAGTTTTTTTACCTGATCTTGTGTTTTTCCGCAAAACGAACATTTAAGACGACTGTCATCACGAACTGCCATTATAATATCTCCTGATTTGGTTTTGGCGCTGTGCTTGCCGTTACAACCTTATCTATCATTCCGTATTCTAAAGCTTCTTCCGGAGTCATAATATAATCTCTATCTGTATCTTTTTCTATTTTTTTGATGGATTGTCCGGTATTTTTAGCAAGAATTTCGTTTAGTGATTTTTTAATTCTGATAATTTCAGCTGCTTGAATTTCTATATCTGTAGCCTGACCTTGTGCACCGCCTAAAGGCTGATGGATTAAAACTCTTGAATGAGGTAATGCCATTCTTTTACCCGGAGTGCCGGAAGAAAGTAAAAATGCACCCATTGAAGCTGCCTGCCCCAAACATATAGTCGATACATCCGCTCTAATATGCTGCATTGTATCATAAATTGCAAACCCCGCTGTTACACTTCCGCCCGGTGAGTTTATATAAAGCATTATATCTTTTTCCGGATTCTCGCTATCCAATAACAATAACTGTGCAACAATTAAATTTGCAACCATATCATCTATGGGAGTTCCAAGAAAGATAATTCTTTCTCTCAATAATCTTGAGAAAATATCAAATGATCTCTCGCCTCTGCTTGATTGTTCTATTACTACAGGTACAAAACTCATATATTTCCCTTTCTGTTATATTAATCGTTTTTATAACTTATTTTTGCATTTTCAATTAGTAATTTTGTTACTTTTTCCATAATAACCTGCTGGTTAAAAGAATACAGGAGATTATTATTTTTTTGAATTTCAGCAACAATATTATCAACGGTTGTACGATATATTTGCGCCATTGCTGCGATTTTTTCCTGAATATCTTGCTGTGTAACGGATAAATTTTCATTTTGAGCAATCTTACCGACTATTAAAGAAGTCTTAATGCGTTTTACTGCTTCTTCTTTCATTTGCTCATAAACTTTCTGATGACCTTCTTTTGCAAGCATTTCATCAAAATTTCCGCCTTGCATATTAACTCTTTGTTTAAATTCTCCCATTAAAGATTGAATTTCACGGTTTATCATTGTTTCTTGAATATTAATATCTATTTTCTCAAGCAGCGTTTCATATATTTTATTTGCGGCTCTTTTTTGGTTTTCTGCCTTTGCTGCTTCATCTTCGTATTTTTGAATATCTTCTTTTAATGCTTCAAGAGTTTCAAATTTAGGGTTAACTTTTTTTGCAAACTCATCATTTAATTCAGGAAGAATTTTTTCCTTAATTGCATTTAATTTTATGTTAAATTCCGCATCTTTACCTTTTAACTTTTCATCGTGATATTCGTCAGGGAATTTAACATTAATTTTGAATTCTTCACCTGTGGAATGGTCAACAAGCTGTTCTGCGAACCCCGGAATAAAATTGGAATGTCCTAAATCAAGCATATAACTTTTAGCGCTTCCGCCTTTAATTTCTTCTCCGTCAACGTATCCGTCAAAATCTATATTTACAATATCAGTATTTTGTGATTTTCTGTCCGTAATATCATTTAATACAGAATATTTTTCAGCTAATATTTGAAGTTCTTTATTTATAATATCATCGGAATTTTTAAATTCTTCAACTTCTATTTCCAAGCCTTTATATTCGCATAAATTTACTTCCGGTTTAAGTTCAAATTTAGCAACTACTTTTAGAGAATTATCTTCTGCAAATTCATACGATTCTACATTTGGAGTAGTAAGCAGGTCAAAATTATTTTCCGTAATAGTTGATTCAAAGATTGTAGGAAGAAGGCTGTCAAGGACTTCTCTTTGAAGTGCCGCAATACCGACATATTTTTCCAGAATGTTTTTAGGCGCTTTACCCTGTCTGAATCCGGGCACATTTACTCTTTGTGCGAGTCTTTTACATGCTTTGTCATACTCCCATGAGGAAACAGACGGTTCTATTTCTATGTTTAGTTTTACTTCGTTGTTATCTAGTTTTTCTATTGTTACTGTCATCTTTATTTACCTTTATCTTTTACTGATTATACACATGCCCGTCGGAAAAATTATCCCGATACAGTTTAGATTATAACATAAATATATTTCTTTCAAATAAAATAGACAATTTAGTGGAATTTATATAAATTATGGTATAATAAAAAAGAAACGGAGAACCGGATTTATGAAAAAATTATTAGCAATCACTTTTATGTTATTAGCAATTTCTGATACAGCTTTGGCATCTCAATTCGGGGGTATGGACGCGGGTTCCATTAACAGCCAGTACATGAATGATTTAAGAGCCCATGAAGCCGCCACAAGAGCAAAAAATAAAAGTGCAATTATTTCTACTTCAACAAAAGATATTGAACCTCAAAATCTTGAAACATCTGATTTAAAATCTGTTATTTTTATTAACAACAGTTCAATTCCTTCTTCTGAACTTTTAAATGTTATTCAAGATAAAATTAATCAGCCTATGACAAGTGAAAATATTGCGGCAATAAGAAAAGATATTATGAAATATTATCAGGAACACGGATTTTTTAGTGCCGTGGCTATGGTTAATTCACAAAATGATAAAACCGGTGAAATTATTATTGAAGTAAAAGAAGGCGGAAAAAATTCAATAATTATTCAAGAATAGTTTTAAATTTAAAATCATATAAAAATAACCGCTTGTTATAAACAAACCGGCGGTTTTTTATATCTCAAAAAACCGTAAACTGGAAGTGAATATTGTGTGTCTTGGTTTACGGGAAGTATGTTATGGGCGGATTGCCAAAAAAAATATTTTTATGTACATTATTAATCATTTTTATCAACGGAAGTTCTTTTGCTCTGGAAATTGAAAATACAGCCGATAATCCCAGACTTGTTAATATTACAAAAGAACAAAAAAGATATTTAAAAACAATGGAAAAAAGGTTATATAACAATTCTTTTGAGTTTGAAAATAATATAGACAGGATTGAAAGACTTGAATTAGACCTTATGAACGGTATACAAAAGGGAAGCGCAACGCAAAGAATTAAAAATTTAAGAATTGCAAGCACCCGTGCTGCAATAAGGGGAACAGCAATGACCCCTATGATGAACGATACTTTTAATTCGAGATATATTAATCCGGGAGGCGAAAACATATATCAGGAGGATGTAGGTATTATTGACGGTTTAATCAGAGTCTGGTGGCCTGACTTCTACAAACAACTAAACGAATACAGAAAGTACAAAGAAGCTAATTTTTATTAGTTATATGAAAAGTACCTGTCAAAATCCACATCGTCAAAATTGCAAAGAAGCCGGTAGACATCATCATCTTCATCCATTTTTTGGAATTTGAACTCATCAAACTTCCATAATTTTGGATTTATTCCGTACACTCTGATAATTTCTTTATCAAAAAGTATTTTTAGTTTTTTCTTTACTGTTTCAATAGGCATATTAAGAGATTTAGCAAGTTCAACAGCAGAAATTCCGCCTTCTCTCGAACACTTTTCGGGAGTAAGAAACATCAATTCCAATCCTACTTTTTTTAGTTCTGTATCTTCGTGTATTTCCATTTTTTACCTGCTGTTACATGTTTATTTTCGGCATTTTTTTTAAATACTTTAATTCTTTAAATCATATATTTATACGGTAACAAAAACATACTATTAAGGCTATAATCTATTGTAGGGAAATTGTAAATGGAAATATCGGGAAGTTCATATAATCAGCCGGTTAGTTTTTATACTAAAAATACCGGTAATAATATAAATACCGCAATTGATACAGAAAAGTATTCTTTTACTTCTAATGTTTTCGCTTCAGATATTTCTCATAAAGAAAAAATAAAATCGGAAAATATCATTTCCAAAAAGAGAAGAAAAAATAAACGGCTTAATACTATTGATACAGATTATCTTCCGGACGAAATTACCGAAGATAATATTGATGAAAATAATTTTTTTATAGAGAAAAATCATCAGGCATTAAACGGTATGAAAAAAGTTGTAAAAACTATTGTAGAATCAACTCCTTTAATAAACTATTTCTTCCTAAAGAAAAAACAGCGTAAAATTGCAAATACTGTTAAAACCTTAAATGATATAAGCCAAAATGTCGATGAATTGATGAATAGCACTGCACCTTACGGCGAAGAATCAGAATTATATCAAGATATAGCAAAGAATCTGACAAATGCGGCAATGGTGATAGGTAAGTCAAATAAAGAAATTAATATACAATAAAAAAATTCAAAAGAGTATGCGAACACTCGCAAAGACACTTTCTGGCTGTATGTAGACTGAATCAAACGACAAATTAATATCTAATTTATTGTTGGGGTAGATGCCCAACAATTACTAGTATTATAGAAGGCAAAAAAATGCCGCGGGCTTTTTCACCTTTTTTCTGTATTTAAATATTTGAATAAATTTGTTATAATGAAAGTATACTGGTAAATAGGAGAATATTATTATGAACATCATCAAACACACACGGGGGGGGGGGATTTTCAAGTGATGTAATAAAAACGAGAAAAAATAAACTTGCTTTTAAATTGGCTGAAGTTCTAATTACCATTGTTATAGTTGTAATTTTTGGTTCGA
>JAJQFK010000246.1 GCA_021201175.1 Candidatus Gastranaerophilales bacterium
CGCCACCGGTGTTCCTCCTGATATCTACGCATTTCACCGCTACACCAGGAATTCCCTTAACCTCTACCACATTCTAGTTTACCAGTATCCAATGCCGTACCGGAGTTGAGCCCCGGGATTTAACACCAGACTTGGTATACCGCCTACGAACGCTTTACGCCCAATGATTCCGGACAACGCTTGCACCCCCCGTATTACCGCGGCTGCTGGCACGGAGTTAGCCGGTGCTTCCTCTGTAGGTACCGTCAAATTTCGTCCCTACTGACAGTGCTTTACGCCCCTAAGGGCTTCATCACACACGCGGCGTTGCTGCGTCAGGCTTTCGCCCATTGCGCAAAATTCCCTACTGCTGCCTCCCGTAGGAGTATGGGCCGTGTCTCAGTCCCATTGTGGCTGATCATCCTCTCAAACCAGCTACTGATCGTCGCCTTGGTAGTCCATTACACCACCAACTAGCTAATCAGGCACAGGCTCATCCTTGAGCACCGTAGTTTTCAAGATTAGTATTTCAACTAAGCTCATATGCGGTATTAGCAGTCGTTTCCAACTGTTGTCCCCCACTCAAGGGCAGATTTCCTATGTATTACTCACCCGTCCGCCACTTTCCTTTACCCGAAGGTAAATTCTCGTTCGACTTGCATGTATGAAGCACGCCGCCAGCGTTCATCCTGAGCCAGGATCAAACTCTCCATTGTCAGAAAAGTTTATGTCCTTCGTTTGTCTTTCGACAAACTGCTCGACTTCATATTTGTGTGTCCGTTTCATTTTTTCAAAATCAACAGGTATATATCGTTTTCAGCTATTCTGTTTTCAATGTTCTATTTCTCTAAATCAAAAGTCAGCAAAAAATCAACCATTCGTCTCATTCCACATTCCTTTTAAATTTATCAGTCACCCGTTCAGCGACATTTCTTATGTTATCACCTCAATTTTTATTGTCAAGAACTTTTTTTAAATTTCTTTTATTTTTTTTGAGGTTCCAACTCTCTGAGTTTCAGTTCTCACTGATAACACCTTTCGGTGTATATTTCATTTGCTTTGAGCTTTAATTTTAAAAACATACATATTTGATGTAAGTTTCAGCTCTCAGCTCCGTGGCAACTTCCACATTCATTAATGTATTCCAAACAAAAATTTATGTCAACACATGTTTTTTATTTTTTTTTATTATTTTTTGTTATTTTTATTCTTTTTTTCTTTAAATTCAATATTTACGCGCCTTATGGCACTTTACAAAAATTCATATTTTTGCTTTTTTCCCCTCTGTAATGTATCATCTTTTTGTTATTTTACATTTTTACTAAGGAATTTTATTATGGCAAGAATTGTTAGGCCTACTTGGGCAATAAGATGTGTTCAATCAGGATGTAAATGCCTCTTTGAAGTCGCTGTGACAGAAAACGGCAAACAACAAGAAGTTATTTGTCCAAACTGCGGCGAACATTACGTTTACCCCGCTGCTGAACCAAAACATGAAGACTAATGTTTTTCTACGACTCAAATAAAAGATATAACCGTTTTAGTGACCATCTGCGCTCTTTATACGGTGTTAAAGTCTATAAAGTTACTCTCGATGCCGGCTTTACCTGCCCCAACCGCGACGGAACTATTTCCAATGAGGGCTGCATTTTTTGCGATAACGGCGGCAGCTTTTCGCAGCTTTATCCTAATAACATTTCTATCAAAGAACAATTAGATTTAGGTATTCTATTATCTATAGACAAATATAAAGCTAAAAAGTTCCTTGCATATTTTCAAGCATACTCTAATACTTATAAACCCGTAAAAGAACTTGAAAATATCTATAATCAAGCACTTTCGCATGAAGATGTTATCGGCATGTCAATCGGCACACGTCCGGACTGCGTTGACGGAGAAAAACTTGATTTAATTGCAGGATACACAAAAGACCGTTATGTGTGGCTTGAATACGGGTTGCAAAGTATACATGAAAAATCTTTAAAATTTATAAACCGCGGTCACTCTTTTGAAACTTTTTGTCATGCCTTAAAAGAAACTCAAAAAAGAAATATTAATGTTTGTGCGCATGTAATTCTGGGACTTCCGACCGAAACAAAAAAAGACATGCTCCAAACCGCCAAAGTTCTGGGCGACTTAGGTGTAAGCGGAGTTAAAATTCATCTTCTCTGCGTACTGAATAATACAAGATTAGCAAAACTCTATTTTCAAGGCAAAATTCCCATGATGGAAGAAGATGAGTATGTTGAAACAGTTTGCGATTTCCTTGAACTTTTGCCCCCTGAAATAACTATTCATCGTTTAGCCGGAAACGGATTAAAACCAAACATGCTTGCTCCCGGCTGGTTAAGTAAAAAATTCGTTGTTCTGAATAAAATTGACAAACTTCTTGAACTGCGAAACTCTTTTCAAGGTGCCTTATATCATTAAAACAGCCCGAACGAACGACAGTTGCGGCAATATTATTGTTAATCCGGTGTCGAGCGCATTTTTCAATGACTTCATAATTTTATATTAAATAATCTCTATATAAACTTATTGAAGTATCACAATTCCTTAACTTGTTTAGCGCTCTTGCTTCTGTTTGTCTTATGCATTCTTTTGTTACGCCGAAAATTTTTCCTATATCTTCAAGAGTTTGTTTTTCTTTACCTTCCAGTCCAAATCTTAAAGTTATAACTTTTTGTTCTTTGTCTTTTAAATTAGATAAAAGGTTCACTATTTCATGTTTTAATGATTCATACTCTATATCTTTTTGTACATTAGCTTTTTTATCCTCTATTATATCTGCAAGCTGCACCTCGGAACCGTTATTAATTTCGTAATCACCCTCAAGCGAAAGTGTTTTTTTGTACGCATTAAGATAGTTATTAATTTTATTTACATCAATATTCATCTTTTTTGCTACATCTTCAACATTAACATCAGTCGGATTTTCTCTTTCCATTTCACTTTTGATTTTTGAATATTTTGAGAGAGTTTCTTGTATGTATACCGGAATTTTAACACTGTTGGATTGTTCCGATATCGCTTTAAACATTGCTTGTCTAATCCACCAGGAAGCATATGTCGCAAATCTGTATCCAAATTTCCAGTTAAATTTGTCAACAGCTGCCATTAACCCGATATTCCCCTCCTGTATTAAATCTGTCATCGGCAGCTTGCTTGTATGAATTATCTTTTTGGCTATTACTACAACAAGTTTCAAGTTCGATTTTATTAATTCTTGTTTTGCCTCAATTGAACCTTCTTTCGCCTTCATTGCAAGATTTTGTTCTTCTTCCGGAGTAAGATTTTTATATTTATTTATTTCTTTTATGTAATCTAAAATGTTCTTATCTTTATAAATTAAGTTTATTGCAGATATTTCGTAACCGTTATTTAAAGTTTCGTTATTCATAATAATACTCCTGACTTATTTCTAATACACACACAAATTGCAATATAAACAGAACCTTAATACGCAAATGGTACAGGCTTGTTCTTCTAATGATTACCGCGGATTTACTTTGCTCGATAGCAGATTATTGAACTACAGTGAAATTCAAAATCAAATTTAAATTCTTACACACATTGTATATCTTATTTATATATTTAATATATCACTTTAAAAATTTAATTTCAAGTGTTTTGTAAAGAGTTGTTAAGTTAAAATTAAAATATTAAGACTTTTTGTAATATTTCGTTATAAATCTGTTTTTAATTTTAGTTTTAATTACAATTTAGTTATGCTCATACAATCCGATTCCAATAAATATAATACTCATATTGCGGTAAAAAAGTATCTTGAATTGATTAATCAGGGAATTAGCCGGAATAGAATACTATTTATTGTTCTAAATTCATATAAAAAAGAACAGATTATTGGAGAAATAAAAAAATCCGCTCCGGAGTTAAATTTTGAAAATTCCTTAGGAATACACACTTTCGGAGGGCTTTGCTATAACGCATTTAAAGATAATAAAGAATATATTATGAATCTTTTAGAAATTGAGGGAAATGATGTAGAGCCTAATCTTTGCGGGCTTGATGTTTCGCAGTATATATTCAAACAGAGTATAAAAACTGCCGATTTCTCGGACTATTTATCTAAAATAAATCTTTTACATCAACTTTTTAGAAGATATTCTTTAATTGTACAAAATAATTTGAACAAAGAAGAAATAAAAGTGCGTTCTCAAATTTTAGGCGAATCTTTTTATTTAGATGCACAAAAAGCTATAGAGGATTATAAAAAACGTACGGTAAGGTATAAAAGTTTTGATTATCTCCGCCAGCTTGCCGTTCTGCCTTTAATCTACAAAAATACAGATTATTTTAAAAAGATTAATTATTTGATAGTTTTAGATGCAGATGAATTTTCTTATGCATTCTGGCTTTTTGTTGATTCAATCATGCCGGATATAAAAGATTACATGATTACATATTCAAAAAACGGATCTTCAAGATGCGGATATTTATGTGCATATAAAAAAGGAGTTTTGGATTTTAAGAAAAAATATTCACCTGTTGAAATGCAGGTAGAAAATAAATCTGTTTTTAAAAAAACTGCCGGACTATTTTTTAAAAATTTATGTGCCGGTGAAAAAACAAAATTTGAAAATATTATATATAAAAAGAGCATTAAACGCCTTGATATGTTTGATTCTGTAATAAAAGAAGCGGAAGAACTTATAAAAAACGGAATAAAACCTTCTGATATCGCAATTATTTCTCCGTTAATTGATGAAGTCTTAATTAATACATTCAAATTTACAAATTCTTTTGTTGATTTTCAAATATATTCGGGAAGTGAAAAACTAATATCCTCTAAAACCGTAAAATTTATTGTGTATATTTTAAAATTAATATGTAAAATAAAATTACAAGATTATGAATTAAAAAGTCTATTAATTAAACTTATAAATATTCCTTACAAAAAATGTCTTAATATTGTTGGAGAATACAACAAAACAGGAATTTTACCGGAATATAACTTTGAAAAAGAAGATTATAATTATGCATACACAAAGCTTGTTTCTGTTATCAATTCTTTTGATAAAACAGATTTAGAGCTGTCTGAATGTATAAAAATAATTTTCACAAACATAATAAAAGAATTTAGTAAAGATTACGACATTGAAAAATATGATTTTTTTGTTAAAGAGGCTATAAGTTTTGAGAAAGCATTTAAAAACGAAATCAAAAATATTGCCGCGGAATTTATTAATCAGGCTCAAAACAGTGTAATAAGCGAGAATCCCATAGAATCATTTAATAGAATCAAAAACAGTATAATTATTGCGACTCCGCAAAAAATAACTGATTGCAATTTAGAAACGAAGTACCAATTCTGGCTGGATATATCCTCAGGTGAATGGCTAAAACAGGATACCGGTACATTATATAATGCGTGGGTATTTAACAGAGAATGGAACAAAAAGGAATACACACTTGAAGATAACATTAATTTAACAAGAGAAAAAACAGCAAGATGTGTAAGAAAACTTATATTGTGCGCCGGAGAAGAAATAAGATTTTATTCTTCAATTTACGATAATAACGGAAACGAAAATTTTGGCGGGTTAGAAGATTATGTGGAATTCCAAAATAACAAATCTAAACCGGCAGCAAAAATTATTCCAAGAAAAGATCAAAGACCAGTATTAGAATACAAATCAGGCAAGACAGGAATTATGGCTGTTCCGGGAGCGGGGAAAACTACAATTTTACTCGCACTTGTAGTTAAACTTTTAGAATCAGGAATTAAAGCGGAGAATATTTTTGTATTAACTTATATGGAGTCGGCTGCTAAAAATTTTAAAGAACGTTTGCAGACTATGCTGCCCGATTACCCCTATTTGCCAAATATTTCCACTATTCATGGTCTTGCGCTTCGTATTATAAAAGAAAACGGAAATTATATAAAAATCGGACTTGATGAAAATTTTGAAATTTGCGACGACAATATGAAAGAAAGAATTATAAAAGAATTATTTTTTAATCTCAAAATTGATGAAGAAAAATATGATAATTATATAAAAGCTGTTTCAACCGTAAAATTATCAGGAAATAGTGATAATTTACACTCTGTTCACAAGGAAATTAATGAGTTTTTCAACTTTTTTAATCAATATAATTGTATTTTAAAACAAAATAATTTAATAGATTATGATGATATGCTTAGTTTATCGGTAAAAATACTTGATAATTACCCTGAAATTTTACAATATTATCAAGAAATATGTAAGTATATTATAGAAGATGAAGCTCAAGATTCATCATTAATCCAGCAAAAGTTAATTTCATTTTTAACAGGAAAATACAAAAATCTTATAAGGTGCGGAGATGTAAACCAATCCATTACTTCAACCTTTACAAACAGTGATTCCGAAAATTTTTTGAAATTTATACAAAATAATAAAAAAATCGAAATGGTTTCTTCACAGCGATGTGCAAAATCCATTTATACTTTAGCAAATAATTTAATTAAAACAGCCGTGAACACAAATGTAACACAGGGGGCATTTTATCCTATTGAAATTCAAGGAACAAACAATAATCCTGCTGATGAAAATAAACCCGAATATATTATTTTTGAATCGGAAGAAGAAGAAAAATCTTTTATTCTGTCAAAAGTTAAACAAATTATTACCTCTAACCCCGATAAATCAATTGCAATACTGTTAAGATTAAATTCACAGGTCAATATTTACAATGAATTATTTTTATCAAACGGTATCGAAACTATGGTAAAAACAGACTGTCTTATACAGAAAAAAATATATAAAATAATATATTCAGCGCTTAAAATCGCCCAAAATCCTTTAAATAATACATATATTTATGATTTTGCATTATCTCTTAAGGATAGTAATATTTACAACTTTACGAAAACGGATATGGAGTTTATAAAAAACAGCTCCGGAGCTTTTATTAATATAAATCCCGACTTATTAGAAGCTGAAAGTTTATTGCAATTGTATTGGGATATTGACTATATTTTGAATAACTCATATAAAGAAATAGAAAATATTGCTCTGGATACAGGATTGTATTACAGTAAAAATAATACGGATAAATCAAACACATATTTAATTTTTTCTTTGTTGAAAAGAATAAAAACCGATAAAATTACTAATGATGAAGTTATAAAACATTTGGAATATGCGGCTTTAAAACCTCAAAGTGCGAATAAATTCTTTGAAGATGAATCAAAATCCGAAAATGAAACCCTTAAAGTAAATATTATGACAGTTCATAAATCGAAAGGTGATGAATTTGATTATGTATTTTTACCAGAAATGAATGAAAATAATTATGCGATTGAAATAGAGAACATAAAATTAAAATCAGGAAGTCATTTTATTCAAGCAGTAAAGAATGCTGTTGTATCGGGCGGTATGAAAACACCGGAACAATTAAAAATCGAGCAGATAAATGAAACTTTGAGGCTTCTTTATGTTGCTGTAACCAGAGCTAAATCAGCATTATATATCACCTCGGCAAAGAATTATAAAAGGCATAAAAATAGCAAATGCACTAAATTTTTTCTTGAGAACTGCCTGAAATAAATTTATTATATAGTTCATCGGGCATTTTTCTAAACATCTTGCCTGTTTCAGAGTCAATTACAACAATAGTTGTATGAGCAATAACTCTGATTTTTCCGGTAGCTTTTTCGGAAACAATATGTTCAAAAGTAACACTTACCGGTTTTATTTCGGTTATAACAGTTTTAATAAGAATACGCTCATTCATTTTTGCAGACGATTTATATCGGATATCCATTTGAACAACCGGAAATAAGATTTTATTTTTTTCGAGGGTATCTAAATCCAAACCCAATTTTTCGACCAATTCAACACGTGCCTGTTCAAACCATTTAGTATAAGCCCCGTGCCAGACAACCCCGTAAGAATCCGTATCGCTGTATAAGACTCTTATTTCCTGTATATATTCCAATTTAAAATCCCTTCATTAATTAAGTAAATAAGTCCTGAATTTTTTCTTTTATTTCTTCAGGATCCATCTCCTGTGTATAGGTATTGATATCTAAAGCTATTTGATATAATTTAGCAGCTTCTACTTTATCACCGGTAAGAGCAATAGAGCGTGCAAGATTATAATTAGCCAGAGCATAATTAGGATTATATCTTTTAGCCGCCTGAAATAACTCTATTGCCTTTTTAACTCTGCCAAGGTCATCAAGATAAATTACCCCGAGATTATTATAAGCAATATCATAAGTGTTATCATATTTAATAGCTTTTTCATATTCTTTAACGGCTTCATCAATCTCGCCCTTCCCCCAGTACAAATAGCCCAGATTACAGTGGATTCTTGCATTATAAGGTGAGAAATCAAGTGCTTTTTTATAAACAATCAGTGCATTATCGTATGAACCCTTTTCAAAAAATACATTCCCTAAATTCAAATATATATCAGTATCATTAGGGCTTAAATTGTAGGCTATATAGTAAGAACTTATTGCAGCGTCCAAATTCTTAATATTTTCCTGAAAGATGAATCCCAGAGTTTGTGCAACAACGCTTGTCCATTGAGGATTAGGGTTTAGAGTTATAGCGGTTTGATAATGTTCAACGGCATTTTGTGCATCTCCTTTTAAATATAAATATTGCGCAAGTTTGCAATGAAAATCCGCAATATGCGGCTGGAGTTCAATTAGTTTCAGGCATGTATCTATTGCATTATCAAAATCTTTTGTTTCTTCATAAAGCTGGCAAAGATAGTAGTATGCTTTTAAATTAAGACTGTCAAGCCAAATTGCCATTTTGTATTCACAAATAGCGTCTTCATATCTTTTTAATTCATAGTATATTCTTCCGAGATTAACATAAAGTTCGGCGCAGCCGGGTGCTTTATCTATTGTATCTCTGTACAAATCCAAAATCTGCTGGTTGAATCCGTTTAAGAATAATAGTAAAGATATTTTTATTAATCTGGGGAAAAGCTGAATATAAGATAATTTTCTTATTACTTCTTTTATCGCATATTTATCAAACGGGAGTGTAATAAATGACATTAAAAGATTGCAATATATACTGTACCATTTATTTTTTTTATTTAATTTAAGGATTTCAAAAATCATAAAATAAGCTCTGGAGGATTGAAGTATAGAAGTTTCAATCGCTTTTCTCGCCGATTCCGAAGCTTCAAGAAAATCACCTTTTTTCATAAAAATTTCGGCAATCATATAATGAGCCTGTGCCAATTTTGGATTATGTTCCAGTGCTAACTTAAAATAATTAAGCGATTTATCAAGTTCGCGTTTGTAATAAAAAGCCATACCTATTTTGAAATATATTTCAGCAGAATCCACACAGGATTCTAAAGCCCTTTGATATTCCGTAATCGCTTCATCTGCATATTGCTGTATCTGATGAATATCAAGATGCCGTTCCATATATAAATCGCCAAGCTTTATATGAAGTTCCGCATTATTTTCATCCTCAGCAATTGCATACTGACATGCTTCAATAGCTTTTTGGATATTACCCGATTTCCTGAATTTATCAATCTGCTTATTTATAGTTTTAGTTTTAGTACTTACTTTTTCCATAGCTTCTTTGTCAATTTTAACATAATTTTAGTAATTATCAAACAAAATTATATAG
>JAJQFK010000155.1 GCA_021201175.1 Candidatus Gastranaerophilales bacterium
AGTCATTAATGTTTACTAAACCCTATAAATCAGCTATATCCTCAGTATCTTTTATAATATGAGGAGTTATCATATAAACAAGTTCATAACGGCTTGTTGTTCTCCTTGTATTTCTGAACAGGAAACCTATTCCCGGTAAATCACCTAAAATCGGAACTTTATTAACAGTATCTGCTTCTTCTGTTCTTATCATACCGCCTATTAACAATGTTTCATCGTCTTTAATTCTAACCCTCTTTAATTCTAAGTTGTTTCTTTGAAGCAAAGTAGCTGCAATATATGTTTGTGCATTTTCAGGGTCAATATCATCTTCATAATAATAATCATTAATTTGCTCTTTGACAGATGCATAATCAGGCTTTAAATCAAGAGAAACATATCCGTCAGGGCTAATAAAAGGAGTAACTTCTACTTTTATACCATTATCATCGCCGATTTCATAAGTCTTTTGAACAGTACCCGTTGTTGTACCGCCTGATGAAGTTGATGACAGATACTGAATTGTTGTAGATTCAATATAATCTTCGGTAAGATCTATTGTTGATTTTTGTCCGTTAGTAATTACTATTTTAGGATTCGCAAGAATTTTGCCTTTTCCACTATCCAATACAGCTTTTAATTGAACCAACAGCCTGTTAGGATAACGAATTCCACCGCCACCAATTATTGCAAGTTCCCCCATACTAAACGCACCATTAGTAAATCCTAAATTTACATGATCACCGCCAAAATTCCAATCAAAACCTAATTGTTTAGAACCGCTTTCTGACAACTGGGCAATTGTAATTTCAAGATAAGCCTGCGGCTGTTTTCTGTCATTCTGCAGTATAAAGTCATTTACCATTTGAATCTGATATTCTGAGCCGCCAACAAGAGTTAACGTTCCTAAATCCTGCTGAGAATATAGAATTAATGACGGTTTAGACATATATGAAGTTAAGTTATCAGTTGTAACACTGCTCTTTACAACACAGGCAACCTGCCCGCCTCCAAGTGTACCGTCTTCAGTAGAAGCTGATGATGAAGTACCTGCCGTTAATGAAGATGACAATTTTGACGACATATTACCGCCGCTGCCTGCTGACATTGTATCACCCTCCGGAATACGGAACAGAGTTTCACATATCATTTTAGCCATTTCATTAGGAGTTGTGTGGTTTACTCTATATGTTGTCATTGCCGGTTTAACATCAAATTTTTCAACTATTTTTTTTGCCATTATATAATCATTATCAGAACCAAAAATTAAAAGTTCATTTCTTTCAGCATTCGTTGTTACTATAGGTCCATAAGAAAGCCCCGGAGCATTCTGACGGAAAACATTTGCATTTAAAAACTGTGCTAAATAAGCAGCATCTGCATATTTAACAGGAAGTATATTAATATTATCTTTTGTCAAGTTTAAAGATTCCGCTTGATCTGTTCCGACAATCATTAATGTTTTACCTTTTACAGCGTATGTAAGATTAGTCATTTTCATAACCATCTTAAAAGCATCTTCAAGGCTTACATCAACAAGGTCTAAAGTTATTAAACCTTTTGCAGAGGAATGGAATACAATATTCATACCTGCTTTATCGGCAAACATTCTTAAAACTTGCTGAACATCAGTATCTCTTAAGCTTAAATTTATTTTTTGATCAGATGCTTGTAAAAATTGAACGTCGCCTTCTAATCTTATTTTATTCGGCGCTGAATAATCGCTTCTTATTGAAGGCTGGTCTACACCATAAACAAGAGGAGCTGCATTTGCCGCACCTGACGCAAGCACAGACACACATCCCGCAACCAGTAATAACTTCGATACGTTTCCAAAACTTTTCTTCATAATATATGTTTTAACTCCTCTAATTATTGATTCTTATACCTGCCTGCGAACTTATGTTCCAAATCGGTAACATCATTTTGTTCCAGACTTCCCTTCTCAAATAACTGCCCTACCGAAGCAACATAGCTGTTATTTTGATATTTTATTTGAACTTTATTTTTTGTTATAGCCTGAATTTTATATCCGCCTATATTATCGCCTACTTTAACAAATTGATCAGTTCCGTTTATGTTTACAATTGCGGAAGGACTTGTTTCATCGTACATTATACCTGATATTTGTGTACTTAATAATTTTGTAAGATTAGCATCAGGTACAGAACTTGTAGGAGGTTCTATAATTTCAAACGGAACATTTCCGACAGAAGCATAAGAAGGTACGTTTTTATCTGCCTTTTCTTCTTGTACAACCGGCGGTTTAAAAGGATTTAATCTTGTAATCTTATTATATGAAACCATAATAGGATTATTTTCTGTAGTTTCATTTTCAGAGCCTTGATTCTCAAATAAATCACCGCCCTGATTATTTGCTTCCGTAACAGTAGCTACAACATCACTATTTTCACCTGAAGCAACATTAGTTTCTCCGTTTTCATTAAAATCAACACTCATCATATCTGTTGATTCTGAATTTTGATTATTAAAAAACTCATCAGTTTCATTTCCGCCGCCAACGTTAGTATCGACAGGCATGCTTTTTTCCGCAACAATAGGCGCCGGATTATTCTCGGATACAATCTTTGAACCAACACCGAATTTTGTAACAACGGCAAATACGCCTGCCCCTAACAAAACTAACAACAAGATAATCAATATAGCAGGACTCTTTCTCTTTTGAGTGCCTGTATTGCCTTGAGGCATATAATCTTCATCGTATTCCTCATAATCTTCGTCATATTCTTGATTTTCGCCGGTATTGTATTCTTCATTTTCCGACTCATCCGAATAGTAATTTTCTTCGTAAACATTATCTTCCGAATATTCACTGTTATTCCATTGATTTTTGCTATCTGCCATATATCTCACTCTTTATTTTATATAGTTCTTTTTTATATTCTACACGTATTAGTAAAAATGGGCAAATTTATTTTTAAAATAAAATATCTTTTTCGCACACATGTTCCAATGTTTTTAGTTTACGTTGTTTTCAAGTCTTTTACGTCAATCATTTGCAGGATATTTTACAACTTTACAATTAATTACAATTTATTTTTTATTTTATTTATTTTTAGAATTCCGCCCGCGAATAATCTGATTAAAAGCAATGACGGGGTCAGCCTATACAAAATCCGCTTCTTGGATTTTCTTCCATTTCGGACAGCAGCGTCATTGCGAGTCCGCCCGTGGTGGACGTGGCAATCTTTGCCATATCTAGGACTAGATTGCTTCGTCGTTACACTCCTCGCAAAGACGGTTGAGCCTCACTCTACGGAAAATCCGCTTCTTGGATTTTCCTCAAACATCATAAAAAAAGAGCCTTTTATAAGGCTCTTTTTATCAAATTGATTTATTTCCCCTATGCAGGTTGATTAGAATTGGCATTTAAAGCATCATAGGCTTTAGTAGCTGCTTCTTTAACGCTTTCATCTTCATCAGACTTAGCAAGATCAAATATTACGCTTAAATCTTCTTTATATTCAGGCTTTGCAATATGAGCAAGAGAAGAAATTGCACCTGCTCTTAACATAGGATTAGGATTTGATTTAACTGTATCAACTACTTTCTCAATGCAAGGCAATTCTTTTAATTCAAGACTTGAACCGTTTCTTTTGGTAAGTTCATTATTTAAGCGTTCCTGCATATAAGCAATTGTATATAAAGCATACTGCTTATTGATTTCAGCCTTTTCTAAAGGAGTAGGAACGGAAGCCCTTTCTTTATCTGCATCAGAGAGTTCATCTTGAGGTTTTTGTCTTAATTCAAGAATTTCCGGAGAAGGACCTTCTAAATTTGAAGTATCCTTATCAATGATATCAACTAATGCATCAAAAATTTGAGTATCTAAAAGAACCGGACCGGCTGTATCATCATTTTTAACTAATTCAGCAATTTGTTCAATAGTATTTTTTTGAGCATCTAAATCATCTGTTTTCAACTGTCCTGCAAAAGATTCAGGAGTTATCGATTTGTCGGGGGCAACAGGTTCACCTACTACGGGTGCTGCGGCTTGAGGTGTTTCAGCCTGCTGTGCTTGAGGTGCTTGTTCGGGAGTCTGGATTTGCGGAGGCGGAACTTGTTGAGGAGTTTGCGGAATGATTTGTTGCGGCTGTTCCGCTGCCGGTTGTTGAGCCTGTTGTTGCGGCTGTTCTATTACTGGTTGTTGTACAGGCTGTTGTTGTACAGGCATTTGATATATCGGTTGCTGAACGGGAACAAATTGTGCCGGCATTTGATATACAGGCTGTTGTTGTACCGGCTGCGGCGCTCCAAATGGAGCTCCTTGTCCTTGCGGATTCAGAATTTCTATATTTACTCCGTTATACTGAGATTTCGGTTGTGCATAACTGCTTGAAGCCGGATAGTTATAAAAACCGTTTGAATATTGTGGTTGAGTAGGAACCGCATTTGCACCTGTTTGAGGATTGCTTACCGGCATGGCTGAATAATTCACCGGTATGTATTGTGATGAGGGTGCTTGTATCATTTTAAACTCCTTATTACTACCTTCTGTTTTAATGGAGGTATTTAAAATACCTGCATACACTTTTTAGAACGCACGTGATATAAAAAAATTGCTAACATAATTTTTTTAATTTTATTACAAAGTGCCTTAAATTCAATAATATCAAGATTTTAAAGAAAAAATTGCAATTTTACAAAAATTAATATTTATCAAAAATTCCAAAAAAACTCTAATGTTTTTTGAAAAAATGCCGAAATAATAGTTATAAGACTTGAATATTTTGCAAAATAAGCAGCATGCTTATAACAGTAAATTGGAGTATAGTAAAAGAAAGGTTATAAAATGTACTATAATTGGGTCTGGCCGGGTGCTTACAGTTTTAAAGGCGAAATTAAACTTTTTATTACATGGTTTAAAAATCAAATGGATATTATTTTGAAAAAAATTGAAGAAACTGAAAATAAACTCGCTTGATATTATTGATTACAATATAATCCTAATGTGGTATACTGTTCAAATAATGTAGTTTACGGAACTTGGCATGTGATATCACAAATTTTAACGGCAAGCGTTATAGGACTTAATGTATATAAGATATTAGTAGAGGTTGATATTAATAATTCACTTCCTTCTGTTTCTATTGTGGGGCTGCCGGATATGGCAATCAGTGAAGCAAAAGAACGTGTGCGATCTGCTATAAAAAATTCCGGCTACGAATTCCCGAATAAAAAGGTAGTTGTAAATCTTGCACCTGCTGATATAAAGAAAGTAGGAAGTAATTACGATTTACCCATCGCAATAGGAATACTTGCCAAAAACGGAACAATTACTAAAACCGATTTTAAAGATACGGCATTTATAGGCGAATTATCTTTAGACGGTTCATTAAGAGCGGTATGCGGAGTATTGCCCATTGCCGCAGGTCTAAAAGAACAGGGTATTAAAATTTTAGTGGTACCATCTGAAAATGCACGAGAAGCCGCAATTATACAAGGACTCACAGTTATAGGCGCTAAGAGTTTATCGGAAATTGTTAATCACTTTAATACAGATTCTCCGGAACATAAACAATTAGAACCTATAAGAGTTAATATTGATGAATTTAAACAAACAGAAACCGAAAAAGACGGGTATTTTGATTTTAAAGATGTTAAAGGGCAAATAAAAGTAAAAAAAGCTATGGAAATAGCAGCAGCAGGCGCACATAATATATTATTATCAGGACCTCCGGGGTCGGGGAAAACACTTCTTGCAAAATGTTTTCCATCGATACTTCCTCCTTTATCCTTTGAAGAATCTATAGAACTTACCAAAATTTACAGTATAAGTTCGTTGGTAAATCCTCAAAAACCCTTAATAACAATGCGTCCGTTCAGAAGTGTACATCATACCGCATCTGCAATAGGTATAATTGGCGGCGGTTCAAATCCTAAGCCCGGAGAAATTACTCTTGCCCATCGGGGTGTTTTGTTTCTTGATGAATTTGCGGAATTTCCGCGAAACGTACTTGAAGTTCTCAGACAACCGTTAGAAGACGGAAAAATTGTTATTGCAAGAGCAAAAATGAGGTTAGAATTTCCTTCTGATTTTATTTTACTTGCCGCCATGAATCCATGCCCGTGCGGTTATCTTGGCGACAGTGAAAAACAATGTACTTGCAGCGAATTTCAAATAAAACAGTATCGTTCTAAGTTATCAGGGCCGCTTTTAGACAGAATTGATATTATAATTGATGTACCGCGTTTAAAACTTGATGAACTTACTTCTCAATCAGAACAAACAGCCGAATCTTCCGAAGCAATACGAAAGCGTGTAATTGCTGCCAGAAATATCCAAATGGAGCGATATAAAGAATACGGAATTTATACTAATTCGGAACTTACTCCAAAATTAATTAAAAAATTTTGCAATCCGGATAAGGATTGTATTGAAATGTTAAAAAATGCCGTCCGAAAATTTAATTTATCTGCCAGAGCTTATGACCGACTTTTAAAACTCACACGAACTATTGCAGATTTAGATTCAAGCGAAAATATACAAATAAAACATGTAGCACAGGCAATACAATATCGCCCGTCAATATAATTTGGCTAAGATGTCAGAAAAAATCGCGATATCGGATTTCTCGGATATTAATATTGACCGATATTTTCAAGGTGTTCAATAACAGGATTATCAAATCCTGTTATTGCGATTCCGTCAATTCTGTAATCTTTATATTTTACAGAAGATTCAAGCAAATATGCTGTCGCTGCTTTTTGAATTTTTTCAAGCTTTAATCTGTTTATAGCTTCAAACGGATGTCCGAAACTTAAAGAACTTCTTGTTTTTACCTCAAAAAAAATAAGACTGCTCCCTTTTTTTGCTATTATGTCAATTTCTGCATTTTTTGAATAATGCCAGTTTGTTTCAATAATTTTGTAGCCTTTTTTTTCAAGATATGCTTTTGCTATATCTTCGCCTGTTTTACCTTTTATAAAGTTGTTTTTTAAATTCATAAATTGATTATATCAAAATTTTATGTTAAAAGATAATTACTATGACAAAAAATGATAAAACAGTTTTAATAACAGGTGCATCTTCCGGAATAGGGAAAAAAGTTGCTTTGACCCTCGCAACGGAAGGCTATAACGTGTTTGCGGGTATCAGACGAAAAGCCGACAAAATAGAACTTGAAAGTATTAACAAAAATATTAAGGGTGTTTATATTGATATTACTAATAAATCGAGTATAGAAAAGGCATTCTGGTATATATATAAAAATACAAAAAAAATTGATGTTTTAATTAACAATGCCGGAATTGCAATTGCCGGACCTATTGAATATATTCCGGTCGAAGAAATAAAATCACAGTTTGATGTTAATACTTTTGGAGCTTTAGCGGTTACTCAAAAATTTATGCCGCTTCTTAAAGACGGTAAAATTATAAACATTAGTTCAATGGCGGCTTGCGGAATATTTCCTTTTATCTCACCTTATTGTGCTTCTAAGCGGGCACTTGATATTTTATTTAACAGCTTGTATCTTGAAAATAAAGATAATATAAAGATAATTTCTGTTAAACCGGCTGCTGTAAGAACTCCAATCTGGGAAAAATCCGTGAAAAAAGCAAATAACATTCTTAGGAATATCCCTGAGGATAATCTAAAAAAATATGATAAGGAAATAACATATTTAGAAAAAAATGCTCTGAATAATAACAAAACAGGAGTCGGTTGCGAACAAATTGCAAAAGTAATTTTGCAAATTGTTAAATCAAAAAATCCAAAAAGTTCTTATAATATTGGTTTTGATTCAATTATGGCTGATTTTATTTCAAAACTACCTGATTCTATAATCAATTTGATTGTAAAAATAAAGTTAAAGATGATTAAATAAAAAACACAGAGGCAGACTTTATAATGAATAATAATATATTTAAAAATTTATCATACGGAGTTTACATTGTTTCATGCCAAATTAACGGAAAATATACGGGCTGTACGGTAAACAGTATCATGCAAATAACTTCAAATCCCGCTGTAATCGCATTAAGTGTAAATCATAATAACTATACGCATATATGTCTGGAACAAACAAAAAGGTTTGCGGTATCAATACTTTCCGAAGAATCCGCCCCTATATCAATCGGAACTTTTGGTTTTAGAAGCGGGCGTGATTTTAACAAATTTGAAAATATTCCATATTCAATTATAAACGGACTGCCGGTCATAAAAGATGCATGCGGCTATCTTATTTGCGAAATAAAAGATAAAACAGAAACAGATACTCATACTTTATTTATTGCAAATGTTTTAGACGGAGATTTATTAAATAATAAGACTCCTATGACTTATGCATATTACCATAATGTTATAAAGGGAAAAAGTCCAAAATCTGCACCTACATATATTGAATGATTTTTAAATTTTTTGTTTGATTTTTCATAATTACACAATCATAATTAATATATGTCAAAAGAAACGTACGAAAATCTATATAAATGTTCATTAGTTCAAAGAGCAAAAGGCAACTATGTTTCGGCATTTGAATATGCACAAAAAGCCTATTCGATAAATGATTCTAATGTCGAAATTATAATGAATTGCGCATTTTTAGCTGAACAATTAAATTTGACAGAATATTTGGTATTTTTTATGGAAAGAGCCTGTCTGTTGAAGCCGGATAATGAACAATACTTTTTAAAATTGGCTTTTTTATACAAGAACAATAAAAATAATATAGGCGCTTTACAATGCTTTGAGAGATGTTTGGCAATTAACAATAAAAATTTTTTAGCATTAATTAACATTTGCGAAATTTCGATAATCTGTAAAAATTATAATCTCGCACATAAGTATGCAAATTTATCACTTGAAGCAGCAACTAAAAATGAAGAATTTAAACGTACACATTTAAAATTAAGTAATATTTACCAGAATCAAAAAAATTGGAGAGCTGCTTTAAAAGAAGTAAGAAAATCAATGAAATATCTTCCGGTAACTCATTATGATTATTCTACTTTAGCGTGTATTTGTTGGGAATATGTAAGTTATTCACTGGCTGTTAAATTCTTTTTTAAAGCTTTGGAGTTATGTCCAAATGAATTGGATTATTTATATAATATCGGAAACTGTTACCTTTTTCAAAATGAAACCGATAAAGCTATAAACGTAACTAATGAGGTTCTTAACAAGAATCCGGAGCATGTACTGGCATTAAGATTATTGACTTTTATATGGTTAATTCAAAAACAATATGAACAGGCAATGAAAACATATCCGATTTTGCTTTCGCCTAAAGTTCTGACAAAGTTAAATCAATTGGATAATAAAATCAATAACGTTAATTATATTGCTAATTGTTCAAGATACTTTGAGTTACATTGGGATAGACAAAATATAAAAAATAAAACAATTTTTATATATAATGATGCAGGTTTAGGGGATTCAATTATGTTCTCCCGATTTATACCTCTAATTGAAAATCAAGCCGGAAAAGTTATTATAGAGATTAATTCAAATTTATATGACATATATAAAAGATCCTTTAAAAAATCAGAAATTGTACTTGAAACAAAAGAAGGATTTTATGGCAAATATGATTATTCAACCTCATTTATGTGCCTATTTTACAATATGGAAAGAGATTTTTCACATATACC
>JAJQFK010000076.1 GCA_021201175.1 Candidatus Gastranaerophilales bacterium
GACAGTTCCGACTCTTATGGCTAATTACAGAAAACAAGAAGTTTCTTCAAGATTGAAAAAGTTTTATTCCACCCTTTTAAACGCTGTAAGACTTGCAGATATGGAGAATCCGGGATTTATAAAAGATGGCTATTCTGCTTCAAGAGAAAATTACGGGCAATGGTGGAATGATACAATAGGAAAGTACTTACCAATTACTGAAAAAGATAACACATCTTATAAAGTTTTTTCAAATACATACAATTCAGGATGGACTCCGTCTAAACTTTATATTTTGAATGACGGAAGTATGATTTTCGATTGTTGGCATAATTCCAATATTACTGTTCAATTTTACATAGACATAAATGGAGAGAAAGCACCCAATTATATTGGTAAAGATATTTTTGCATTTTCTATAGGAGATAGACACAGTTCTACAGATAACAGTGCCATTGCTAAAGGTATATTTGTTTGCAGCGGTTGGGGATATTGCGGCTTGAAACAAAGTTACAACAGAGATATTTTATTAAGTAACTGTGCTAGTGCAACCGGAGTCGCCTGTACAAAGCTGCTCTGGCTTGACGGTTGGGAAGTAAAAGACGATTATCCTTTGCTATAAAATTCAGTATATTTTTACTATAAAATTTGTTTATATTACAATATTCTATAGTAGTAATAAAATAGGCGGGAAATATGACAGAGAGTACTAAAAAGGATTATAAGGACAGTATAAATTTACCTAAAACGACACTGGAAATGCGCGCGAATGCAACACAAAAAGAGCCTATGACGCAGAAGTTCTGGGAAGAAAATAAAATTTATGAAAAAAGCTTGGAGAACAAAGATAAAACTAATAAATTTATTTTACATGACGGGCCTCCTTATTTGAGTTCGGAAAAAATTCATGTAGGCACGGCACTTAATAAAATTTTAAAAGATATTATAATTAAGTATAAGTCACAGCAAGGATTTTATGCACCGTACGTTCCCGGATATGACGCACACGGGCTTCCTATTGAAAACGCTGTTGTAAAAACTATAAAAGGCGGTAGACAGTCCTTAACCCCTGGGGAATTAAGAACAAAGTGCCGCGAATTTGCTCTGAAAAATTTAAAAGGTCAAGAATCAGAGTTTAAACGTCTGGGAGTTTGGGGTAATTGGGAAAATCCATACCTGACTATTAATCCTGAATTTGAGGCTGAACAAATCAGAGTGTTTGGTGAAATGTACAAAAAAGGCTATATTCAAAAGGGATTAAAACCTGTATACTGGTGTGCCTCGTGCGAAACTGCACTGGCAGAAGCGGAAGTGGAATATGCTGACCATACTTCGACCAGTATATATGTACGTTTTAAGTTTAATACAAATGACCGAAATAAAGTTTATTCGCTAATAAATGAAAAGTCTGAAAAGGATTTGTATGTTGTCATCTGGACAACTACCCCATGGACAATTCCGTCTAACTTAGCTGTTTGCTTGAATGCAAGATTGGAATATACAGTTTTTGAATATAATAATGAAAGTTATATAGTTGCCCGTGAATTATTAAACTCTTTTTTAAGTGATGTAAACTGGGATAAGTCTGATATAAAGGTTATTGGAACTGTAAAAGGAGCAGAATTAGAAAACTTGAATGTGTTCCACCCTTTGTATGAACGTGAAAGTAAAATAATACTCGGCGATCACGTTACTCTTGATGCAGGTACCGGTTGTGTACATACAGCACCCGGACACGGGTTAGAGGACTGGGAAGTATGCCAGAAGTATAGTATTCCTACCTTTTCGCCGCTAGACTCAAAAGGGGTATGGCAAGCAAGCAGTTTCTTTAACGATGAAGATTTAGTCGGAGTGCCTTATTTTAAAGGGAATGAAATAGTTATACAAAAACTTGAAGCAAAAAATGCACTTCTTGCGAAACAAGATATATCTCACAGTTATCCTCACTGCTGGAGATGTAAACACCCTGTTATATACAGAGCAACAGACCAATGGTTCGTAAAAGTTGATATGTTTAAAGAACAAACTTTGAATGCAATAAAAAATGTAAAATGGATACCATCAGCAGGAGAAACAAGAATTTCAAATATGGTAGAAAACCGTTCAGATTGGTGTATTTCCCGTCAAAGGGCATGGGGTGTTCCGATACCTGTTTTCTATTGTGAAGATTGCGGCGAGGTTATTGTAAATGATAAAACAATAAATCATATAGCTGAGATATTTGAAAAAGAAAGTTCAGATGCCTGGGTTAATCGAAGCATTGAAGAATTATTGCCTGAGGGCTTTAAATGTCCTAAATGCGGAGGAACTCATTTCAAAAAAGAAAATGACATTATGGATGTTTGGTTTGATTCCGGAGTAACTCATAGAGCCGTCGTTCAAAAAAGACATGAAGAACTCGGAGAACTCCCTGTTGAAATGTATTTAGAAGGTTCCGATCAGCATAGAGGCTGGTTTCAATCCTCACTTTTAACATCTGTAGCCACGACCGGTAAAGCTCCATACAAAACAGTTTTGACCCATGGCTTTGTTTTTGGCGAGGATGGCAGAAAGATGTCTAAATCTTTAGGTAATTATATTAGACCTGATGATATTATAAAAAATTACGGAGCCGACATTTTAAGATTGTGGGCAGCATCCGTAGATTATAGAAATGATACAAAAATCGGCGATAATATAATTAAACAGCTTGCAGAAATATTCAAAAAAACAAGAAATACGGCAAGGTTTTTACTCGGAAATCTGTATGATTTTAATCCTGAAACTGATTATGTAAAATATGAAGATTTAAAAGCTATTGATAAATTTGCTTTGCATAAATTAAATACTTTAATTGCAAACGTTACAGAAGCTTTTGATGAATACGAGTTTTACCGATATTTCCAGTATTTACAAAATTTTGCCGCAGTTGATTTGAGTTCTTTCTATCTCGATATTGTAAAAGACAGATTATACACAAGCGGAAAGAATTCACGTTCACGCAGGGCTTGCCAGAGTGTATTATACGAAATATGCCAAGCTTTAGTCAGAATATTAGTTCCGGTTATGCCTCATCAAGCAGAAGATATCTGGAGAAATACTCCTGAAAATCAGAAAGACGGATTAGAAAGTATACTTCTTTCAAGATGGCCAAAAGTAAATGACTGTTGGAATAATCCGAAATTGGAAGAAGAATTCTCTCAGATATTAAAAGTTCGTGAAATTGTTACAAGAGCAATTGAACCGTTAAGAGCCGAAAAGAAAATAGGGAGTTCTTTAGAAACAGCGGTCTATATAACAACAAAAAATCCTGAATTATTAAAGAAGTATGAAAAGGAACTATGCAATATTTTCATTACATCACAGGCATTTGTTTCAGAAGAAAAGCCCGTTGGAATATTGAACGAATATTTTGAAGACGGTTATAGTGTGTACGTGACAACTGCTCAAGGGGAAAAGTGCGAACGCTGTTGGAAGTACAGACCTCTTGGTCAGCATGCCGGATATGAAACCATTTGCGATGACTGCTACAATGCAATTACAAATAAAGACTAAAACAAAAGCCGCAACAAGCGGCTTTTTTGTTTCTTATGAGAATCATACATAACAACAAATATTTTACAAAATAGCCTAAATTTCCGGTTGAAAATAAAATATCACTGTGCTAATATTGTGCTATGGATAGTTATATTAAGGGGGGAAATTATGCAAATACAAGCTGCTTCAACAAATTCAATGCCTTCATGCCAACCTATAAAACCGGGATTCGGCAGTCAAAAATCAAGACTATTTGATGTTCTTAAAGAACAATGTTTTGGAAGCGGTTTGAAAACAGAGCAGGCGGATGAAGTTGATACATTTATCTGCGGCGGCGGTAATTCCTCTAATGTAGAAGAAAAATATAATCTGGCATGCCAGATAGCTGGTTATTATAAAGCACAATGCGATTCTCTTAAACAAAACGGGGTTTGTGAAGCATAAACTGTGATTTATGAGTAAAAACGATAATTACTGGTGTGCGTTTGCAAGATTGACTAAAACAGCTTCCGGATTTGTTAACTGTTTATATAATCATTTTCAGTCCATAGAGTTAGCCTGGCATGCCGAAGTTTATGACTTATGGAAAATAGAAGGAATTAGAAAAAGCCAGATAGATTCTTTTTTAGAAGAAAGAAAGTCTATTAGTCCTGATGAGTCGTTAGAGTACATTCAAAAAAGAGGTTTTGGATTTATTCATCCGGAGTCTGATGATTACCCTTTTTTATTAAGGCAGATAGATAATCCGCCAACGGGATTATTTGTTCAGGGCAGCATTAAAGATTGTAATTTAGAAAGAACACTTGCTGTTGTCGGTTCCAGACGTGCGAGCGAAAACTCAAAAAATACTTTAAGAAAGCTACTCGAAAATTTCGCAGATACCGATATATGCATAGTATCGGGACTTGCGGAAGGTATTGATACTGTTGCACATAAAACAGCATTGGATAATAGAATTAAAACAATTGCCGTAATTGGTGGAGGATTTGATAAATTATATCCAAAATCAAATAAAGCATTATTTAGTAAAATAATAGACGGCAACGGTGCTGTACTTACTGAATATTGGCCTGACTCTGATGCTATAAGCTGGCATTTCCCTGTGCGAAACAGAATTGTTTCCGGATTATCCAAAGGAGTATTAGTAGCGGAAGCGGCACTAAAATCCGGCGCAATGATAACTGCAAGATTAGCGCTTGAGCAGGGTAAGGAACTGATGTGCATGCCGGGATTAATCTCTAATCCAAATACAGAAGGAGTATACAAACTTTTAAAAAACGGTGCGGCTCTTGTAACTAAAAGTCAAGATATTCTCGATGCTCTCGGCTGGGTTATAAATATTGAAAAAACTTCAAATCAAAATAATTTAAACCTTGAAAACTACAGCAGTGATGAGAAAGTAGTTTTGGAATATTTACAAAAGGATTCATTAACTCTTGATGAACTGGCTGTAAAAACAAATAAGGATATTAACACATTACTTGTAATAATCACTAAATTGGAATTATCCGGAGCCATAATACAAAGCACAGGCGACAAATATTTATTAGCCTCTAACTCGCTATAGACTATTAAACTAATTATGGGCATATAGCAAAAGCATATACCCATAATTTCATCTTCTTTTATTACGATACCGGAATCAGTTTCTTAGCATGATTATCCGTTAGTTTTTGATAAGAAACCACCCGGATCTTTACTGCTTCCCAATTTAACACTATCTTCAGTTTTAATGCCGGCAAGTCTTTTCAATTCTTCGGTTCTTTGTGATTTTGTAAGCGCATCATCAGCCGTAACAAGTCCTTTTTTATATAAAGCAGCAAGTGCGGCTTCAAGGGTCTGCATTCCGTATACAGTACCGGTTTGAATAGCAGAATAAATCTGTGCCGTTTTTCCTTCTCGAATCATATTTGCTATAGCATTATTTTTAACAAGTATTTCCTGCGCCATAACCCTGCCCTTTTTAGTACCGTCGGGGTTTATTCTGGGAAGCAGTGTTTGTGCAAATACAGCTTCAAGACAACCGCCAAGCTGAACTCTGATTTGCTGCTGCTGACCTTCCGGAAATACATCTATAATACGGTCAATAGTCTGGCTGGCAGATGATGTGTGAAGTGTTCCGAATACCAAGTGACCGGTTTCAGCAGCTGTTAGTGCAAGACCTATTGTTTCAAGGTCACGCATTTCGCCCACAAGTATGATATCAGGGTCTTCTCTTAATGCTGATTTTAATGCGTTAGCAAATGAGCGGGTATCTTGTCCTAATTCTCTTTGATGGATTATACTCTTTTTAGATTTGTGCACAAATTCTATAGGATCCTCGATTGTTAAAATATGCTCGCTTCTTGTTTCATTTATATGGTCAATCATAGAAGCAAGAGTTGTTGACTTACCTGAACCTGTAGGACCTGTAACAAGAATAAGTCCTCTCGGACGTTCCGTTATACTTCTTACTACATCTGATAATCCGAGCGAATCAAATGAAGGTATTTGGCTGTTAACCGTTCTGAATGCTGCCGCATACGTTCCTCTGTTTTTGTACACGTTAACCCTGAAACGACCAATACCGGATATACCATAGGACATATCCAATTCCCATGTTTGTTCAAGTATTCTTCTTTGTTCGTTACTCAGCATAGGAAAAAGTAAATCTTCTATCGAAGATGGTGTAAAATTCGGATATTTAGTTTTTAACAAATTTCCGTCTACTCTTATTACAGGCGGAAGTCCTGCGGATACGTGCAAGTCGCTGGCTCTGTACTGTACAACTTCTTTTAGTAAGTCATCTATTATCATTTTCTACCTCATCACTGTTTATCATTCAATATGAATATGATACCTTTTTATTTTATTTTGTACAAGTTTTTTGTAATTTTATTTTTTCCCAAATTAAATATACAGGGATTCCGGCAAGTATTATACCGATAGTTTTTATTGAACTGATTGTCTTGCAGACTGACAATGAGTATATTATACAGCTTCCCGTAAGTATAAAAAAGATTGAAAAAATGTTATTTACTTTTGTTATATTTTCTGTTCTGTGTTTAAATCTGTATACATAAATCCCTATTACAGTAAGGACATAAAAAATCAGAGCTGCATAAATAACATAATCTAACAATTGCATATAATTCCCGCAAAAAAGTATAAATAAACATGCCCATAAACATTGAAGAATAAGGGAATTAACAGGAACTTTCGTTTTTCGGTCTATTTTTGCAAGATTACGAAACAAAAGTCTGTCTTTTGCCATTTGATAATAAACTCTTGCTCCGGTCATAATAAGTCCGTTTGCGCTGCCAATTGCCGATATCATTATAATTAATGCAATAACAGACTTGCCGGCATTTCCTGTAATGTTCTGTATCATTGCAACTGCAACTATATCCTCGGGCGCATTTTTTATTTGTTCCAACGGAATTGAACATGTATATATTACATTTATAAGCAAATACAATATTATTACCAGTATTACACCCCAAAATAAAGCTTTTGGTATATTCTTTTCAGGATTTCTAACTTCGCCGGAAATGAAGGTTATGTTATTCCATGTGACCATAGCAAAAATAGCACCTACTGTTGCTGCGGAAATGATTTCTATTTTATCAAACGTCATGCCGGCAATATCAGACAGAGGATGAAAATTAGAAATTATAATTTCATAATTACAGCCAAAAAAGATACCAAATATGATTATACCTATTATTGAAAGAACTTTTGCAGCTGTAAAAATATTTTGTGTAATTACTCCGTATTTAATCCCCTTTGAATTAATATACGTAAGAATAAAACATACAATAACGGCGCAAAACTGCTGTGTTGATATATGTATATAAGGGGTATTTATGAGGTATAGGGAAGAACTGACAGAGGGGAAAAGAATACCTAAGAATTTTCCTACCGCAATACAAACAGCAGCAATAGTTGCGGTTTGTATAACAAGCAGTAATGACCAACCGTATAAAAATGCGGTCAAATTATTAAACATTTTCTTTAAAAAAATATATTGTCCGCCATCTTCTTTTATATTTAAAACAGGTTCCGCGTAACTGATTGCACCGGAAAGTGAAAATAATCCCGCTATTATCCAAACTAAAATGAGAAAAAAAGCCGAGTCTGTTAATCTTGCGATGTCAGAAGAAACTATAAATATTCCACAGCCAATCATGGAACCTGCTGTTACAGAAATCGAATCTTTTAAATCAAGTGTTCTTTTTAAATCATTACTCATTTTTGAACCAAACTTTATTCATTTTAAAGATTAAATTATGTTTTTTGCAATAACCTATAAGTTCTTCCTTAATATCGCTTAACAGTACAAATATTGCGATTAAATTAGGAGCCGCCATAACGAGATATGTAGCATCGGTGAAATCTATTACACTTCTTAAATTCATTGATGAACCAATAATTATAAAAAGACAAAATACGAATTGATACAATTTTATCCGTTTTTTACCCTCTCCGACAAGGAAAGTCCATGCTTTTTGTCCGTAATAAGCCCACGAAAGAATGGTTGATAAAGCGAAAAGAATTATTACAAAAGCCAACACATAAGGGAAAAACGGCAATACACTTTGAAAGGCGGAAGATGTAAGTTCCACACCGCTTAACCCTTGAGAATAATTCATATATTCACCTGTTAATATTATAACGAACGCGGTCATAGAACATACCATCACCGTATCAAGAAAAGGTTCAATCATTGATACAAATCCTTGAGAAGCAGGTTCATTTGTTTTTACAGCGGCATAAGCAATGGGCGATGAGCCTATTCCCGCTTCATTTGACTGGATAGAACGCCTTAATCCGATTATTATAGAACCGACAATTCCTCCGGCGACAGCCTTAGGGAAAAATGCCTCGTGAAATATTGTATAAATTGCGTGCGGAATTTGCGCAAAATTACCCAGTATTATTATTAAACATGTTCCGACATAGATTATACACATAAACGGAACAACTTTTGAAGTAACATTTGCTATACTTTTTATTCCGCCTACAATAACCAGAGCGACTATAAAAGCGATAAAAAATCCAAAAATCCAACTATGAGAAGCAAAGAAGCTATTCTCTCCGCCGGTAATTACTATAAATTGTTGTGCCGCCTGATTTGTTTGGAGCATACAGCCGCCTCCGACCGTAGCAGGAATACAAGCAAGTGCAAAAAGATAAGCCAAAGTTTTACCTAATTTATGATATCCTTTTTTTGCAAACCCGTGTTCTATATAGAACATCGGACCTCCTGAAACAGTACCGTCTTTATTAAATCTTCTGTATTTTAAAGAAAGTGTAACTTCACAAAATTTTAGAGCCATGCCAAAAATAGCGCCCATGCACATCCAGAACATAGCCCCGGGACCTCCCACTGATATAGCAATTGCGACACCTGCTATATTGCCGAGTCCTATAGTTCCTGAAAGCGCTGTTGCTAATGCGCCGAGAGAAGATACTTCTCCTTCATGCCCCGAGGTATCTTTTTTATGAAATATTTGATATAACGAATGTTTGAAACCCCATATACCGATTCCGCGCAAATAAAACGTACAGAATATACTTGTTCCTATCATTATAAATATTAAAATTGGAACTTCAGCGCCAAATATTGTTACCGGTGCAAATATAAACGAAGAAAACGAATCCGAAAACGGTGCAAAATATTTTTCTATTTCTTCATCAATACCTATCGCAAAACACTTTTGTCCCGTAATAAATAAATTTAATATTAAAAATACAAACATATAAAGCTTCATATTTTGCTTTTATCCTTTTCTCAATTATACTTCCGTTTCGGCTTGAACCTTTTAAGCATAATAAAAATACTTTATTCATTCAACCAAAATACTATTTAGGCTTACAAAGTGTTACAAAAAAGCTATCCAACATAATCTAGTGTCGCCCGTATTTTTCGGTGACTTTCTTTAATTTTCTTTGCGCTCAAACAATTGCGTCATTGCGAGTCCGCCGGTGGCGGGCGTGGCAATCTCTTGTTTATTTTGTCTAGATTGCTTCACTATCGTTCGCAAT